>CAYLRH010000112.1:0-5172 GCA_964385905.1 uncultured Alistipes sp. | reverse complement strand
CAGTACGGGGTACGACATCGAGGCACGCACGGCAAAGGGCAAATCGCCCCGCTCGTACTTCACCGGCTCGTGGCGATTCACATCGGTGGCGATGCAGCGGAAGGGAATCATCAAGCGGTTGAAGTCGCCTTCACACACCACATTGGCTGGCGCGAACAGCTCGGTCAGTGCCATATCAATCTGCGAGGTGTTGATGAAGGCGTGGGGGAGTGCCAAGTCGAGCGACGAGCGGCTATGGAGCGAATCGCGCTTGACATCCATATATACTGAGAACATCGAGGGCACATCCTGACGCTCGGTGTAGAAGAATTTATACCTATCGTCAATCTTTCCCGACACCCACTGCTCGACCTGGCCTGAGGTGACGATGGCGGTCATCTCGTCGGTGGTGTAGCCTGCGGCATAGAGCGCACCGATGATGGCACCCATCGACGTGCCTGACACGTAGTCGATAGGTATTGCGTTCTCCTCCAGCGCCTTAATGACGCCGATGTGGTACAATCCCTTTGCTCCGCCACCAGCCAGCACAAGGCCCACCTTACCACGTGCGGGAGCCATCGGCAGCGTGTCGGTGACGATATCCGAGCGGCCCGCCAACACCGGATCTTCGGCCATGCGCATCAGGCGACGGTTGGCACGACGCACAGCACGGCGTTGTGATGAGGAGAGCGTATCGGAGAGTTCTATTACGGCATTGTTCTGCGTGGAAGTCTGTTGTGCCGCCACATCGTTCGTGGCAAGTAGCACGAACGAGAGTATAAATAGTAGAAAAAATCGGGTGGTTTTCATATTTTTTAGTAACTTTGCGCGTTATATATACATTAGTAACGCAAAAATATCGAAAATAATATAAAAAGCAAAATAGCAATGATTAACAAGATTAATGACTTGATGGGACGCGTAGAGGCCTTTGCGCCCACCACAGCAGCCGAGGTGGAGGAGTTCCGTATCAAGATTCTCGGTAAAAAAGGCGAACTTACAGCCCTTATGGACGAATTTAAGAGCGTGCCCGCAGAGCAGAAACGCGAGCTCGGACAGAAAATCAACGCCCTGAAGCAGGCTGCGCAGGCTCGTATCAACGAGCTGAAGGCCACCTTGCAGACTTCGGCCATGAAGAGCGAGGCCATTGACGATATGACACGCCCCGGCTCGGCTGAGGCTGACGGCACACGCCACCCCATCTCGATTGTGAAGAATCAGATTGTGGAGATCTTCTCTCGCCTGGGTTACACCGTAGCCGAGGGTCCCGAGATTGAGGACGACTGGCACGTTTTCTCGGCCCTGAACTTCCCCCTTTCACACCCCGCACGCGATATGCAGGATACATTCTTCGTGGAGAAGTCATCGAACGAGCCCAACGTGAAGGATTTGCTGCTTCGCACACACACCTCGTCTATTCAGGTGCGTGCCATGGAGCACCAGAAGCCCCCTATCCGCATCGTATGCCCCGGCCGCGTGTTCCGTAACGAGGCTATCTCATACCGCGCACACTGTATCTTCCATCAGGTGGAGGGCTTGTACATCGACGAGAACGTATCGTTTGCCGATATGAAGCAGTCGATTCTCTACTTCGCTAAGGAGCTCTTCGGCGAGACAGCAACAATCCGTATGCGCCCCTCATACTTCCCCTTCACCGAGCCTTCGGCAGAGGTGGATGTGAGCTGTAACCTCTGCGGCGGCAAGGGTTGCAACGTATGTAAGGGTACAGGCTGGCTGGAGATTATGGGTTGCGGTATGGTTGACCCCAACGTCTTGGAGGCCAGCGGCATTGACTCGAAGAAGTACTCAGGCTTCGCCTTTGGTATGGGAGTTGAGCGTATCGCCATGCTGAAGTATGGCGTGAAGGATTTGCGCCTCTACTTCGAGAACGACGTGCGCTTCCTGCACCAGTTTGACAGCGCATTATAGGAGGAATAAGTGCTATAAGTGTTATAACTCCTATAACACCTATAAAAACTCAGCAACATTGACACTCAAAAGCATATATCGCTCATTGGTGCTCGGCATCGTGGCGGCCACGACTCTCACGGGATTCGTGGCTCGCGCTGCTATATACGTGGGTGAAAGCGATGAGGCAACGGTTGCAGGCGACACCACAGCGCAGGGAACAAAACGACCACAGCTCGTCATTCCCGACTCGCTGAGTGCCGCATATCGCTACACCGATGCGCTCAAGCAGACCATAATCCATCAGGATACGGCCGCAGCACGCAAGGCATATATGGAGGTGCTGGAGATTGACTCCACCTACGCCCCCGCGCTCTATCAGCTTGCGCAGCAGGAGTTGCGTCAGCCCGGACGTGAGGAGCAGGCGATGGAGTATGCCCGACAGGCTTACGAACAGGACACCATGAGCCGTTGGTACATAGATACATACGCCCGCTCGTTGGTGCTGAGCAATCGCTACGACGATGCTCTGCCCCTCTACCGTCGCCTGATGCGCATGGAGCAAAACAATCCCGACAACTACCGCATCTTGGCGATGATATACCACCAGCGCAAACAACCCTACTCGGCCATTGCCATTCTCGACTCGGCCGACATGCGTTTCGGTAAGAATCCCTACCTCTCGAACATAAAACGCAACCTGCTCATCTCGACAGGACAGCTGGAGCGTGCCATAGAGGAGGCGCAGGAGAGTGTTGATGCGGCACCCTACGAGGTGGATAATGTGGTGGCATTGGCCGAGACCTATGCCGCAGCAAAACGCGACTCGATGGCACGTGTGACCTTCGAGCGGGCACTTGAGATGGACTCGACGAATGTGCAGGCACTGGGACTCTACGCCGACTTCTGCTCGCAACAACACGACACGAAGGGTTATTTGGGTGCTTTGCAGCGATTGTATGCTCTGGACGGCTTCCCATTGGAGCGTAAGATTCAGCTATTTGAAAACCTCACCAAAGACCGTAAGTTCTACGGACAGAACTACTTCGCCCTCAGAGCGATGGCTACGGCCATGACCATGCGCCACCCCAACGACAAGCGCGTGGTGGATATTTATGGCGACCACCTGCTGGCTGGTGGCGAGGTGGAGGCGGCACTCAACCACTTCAAACTGCATCTGAAGGACGAGCCGCCACAGATGGATTACTACATGGCGGTGATAGATATTGAGGATTACATGAACCGCCCCGACTCGGTGGATGTCTATGTTCAGCAGGCTGTGAAGCTCTTCCCCAACGACCCTGTACTATATATCCGCAAGGCCAATCGCCAATATGTCAAGGGCGACCTGCACGGCTCGGTGGCCACCTTCGAGGAGGCGCTGACGATAGCCCCCACGGATTCGCTCAAGGGACAGATTTGGGGATATATAGGCGACACATACAACGCCATGTACGAGCGTCTGAAGGCGGGTGCGAAGGCCGACACTACTGGCTTCAAGCTGCGCATAAGTGCCAAGAAGGCACAGCAGCGCCGTAACGAATCGTACGACAAGTCGCTCGCGCTATATCCCAATAACGCCATGACACTCAACAACTACGCCTACTTCGTGAGTGAGGAGTGTGACGATTTTGAAAGACTCGAAGAGGCGATGAAGATGTCGGCCAAGGCGATAAACATGGAGAAGGGTAACTCCACCTACCTCGACACCTTTGCGTGGATTCTATATAAGTTGGGCCGCTATGACCAGGCCCGCAAGCATATGCGTCAGGCTCTCTCGTTGGACCGTACGGAGAGTGCCGAGCTGCCGTTGCATTATGGCGATATTTTGTTTGCGCTGAATGAGCGTTTCATGGCCGAGACCTACTGGAAGAAGGCACTCGAAATGGGTGCCGACAAGCAGGCCATCGAGTTGCGACTGGCTATCCCCAAGGAGGCGAAGGATATGCGTGTGGAGGATTTTCTCGTACAGGATAAGAAGAAGAAAAAATAGGCGAGATGAAGATGTTTTTGCGCATATCGTTTATGGTTTTGGCACTGCTCATGGCTCTGCCACAGTGCGTTATGTCGCAGAAGCAGACCGCCGAGGAGAAGGCCCGCATAGCCGAGCAGCAACGTATCATCAAGCAGTTGGAGCGCGAGTTGGAGGAGGATGAGAAGAAGCTCAACTCCATCAAGAAGGATAAATCGACCGCCCAGCAGCGCGTGCGTAGCATCACCCGCCAGATAAACTCACGTAACCAGCTCCTGAATCGCACCGAGCGCGAGATAGGCTCCATCGAGCGGAGCATCGTGCATAACGACTCACTTATCCGCCAGACGCAGCAGAGCTACGAGGCCGAGCGGGAGAGTTATGCCGAGATGGTGCGCGAGGCACATCGCAACTATAAGCAGAACAACTATGTAACATATATCCTTGCATCCGAGAGCTTTACCGATGCGGCACGCCGCATAGCCAACATACGCGCCATAGCCGTCCTGCGCGAGGAGCGTCTGCACCGCATGGATTCATTGGCAAAGGCATTAGACGAACAGCAGGCATCGCTCACGGCGCGCCGTCACTCGCTCGACTCGGTGCAGCGCAAGGCTGAGGCACAGCGTAAGAAGTTGCAGGGTGATGTCAGCACGGCCAAGAAGACCATGAGCCAGCTCTCGAAGCGCGAGCAGGCGGCCCTGAAGGAGAAGATGGCCAGCGAGGAGCGACTGGATGCGGCCATAGATGCATTGCGCAAGCTCACGAAGGGTAATAGCGTGGGTGCTTCGTTCTCGCGTACTACCACAAACCTGAACCTGCCCGTTGTGGGTGGCCGCGTGAAGGAGTACAAGGGTAATATGGCCGAGATTGTGGGCACGAAAGGGGCTGCTGTACGCTCAATTTATGAAGGTAAGGTGGTGGAGGTCCGCCGCAATAGAATAACGGGTAAATATGACGTTTTTGTGGCGCACGGAGAGTATATCACATCCTACGCCAACCTCGACAATGTGGTGGTGCGTAAGGAGCAGAAAATAGCGAAAAACGGCTCTTTAGGCGAGGTGGGAGCCTCGGTGAATCTCTCGACGATGAAGACCGAGTATAAGATGGTCTTCGGCATCTACTCACCCAACCCCAAGGAGGTTATGCGCGCCGCAAACTGCTTTAAGAAGAAATAAAATTTTACCCCTCCGCCCGTTGGGCATCTCCCCTAAAAAGAGGAGAAATTTTATTGGTGTTTCTGCGCAAATCAACAAACTGCGTCAGCCCAACCGCGGCCGGCAAGTTTGCGGAAATAGGGCGAAGCGCAGGCG
>CAYLRH010000111.1:0-5182 GCA_964385905.1 uncultured Alistipes sp. | reverse complement strand
CAAATTCTGCAAATCACAAGAAAAGAAAATTTGCCAAAATACGCTAAAACACAATATTTTGCATATTATTGGCAAATCTTAGAAAACGGGCGAAAATGCCCTATAATTTACTGATGCGTAAATGAGGATTTCGAGGACACGCGTAACGCAGAAAATACCTTTTTAGATAACTTACTTCACCTTGACGCTGTGGCGGTGAAGCACCTTACCCGTAGCATCCACAACCTCCATATCAATCTGCGAGGCGGTAGCCTTCACATTCACCTTATCGTTGTTCGAGTTGACAAGAATCGGGAACTCATTGCCGCAAGTACCCACATCGCGATAGCTATATTTGTGCGTATGGCCACTAAGCATCACATCAATACCCGCCTCGTTAAGCAGAGGTAACAACAGACGCTTCAGCTCATTATTACCATACCAGCCAGCACCCTTCTCGAAGGGGATATGCAGCAGAGCAATCTTCACCGGAGCAGAGCGGAACTCCTCGCTCTTGATAGCCTCCTTCAACCACTCAGCCATCTTGGCACGGTAAGCATCGTAGGCAGCCGTACCGCCATACTCTATATCGCTATCGGGTTTATCCTCACCGCTATCCAACACAACAAAAGCCACAGGGCCCTGACGGAAGGTGAAATATGGGGTATTTGTCGGCGTGGGGAAGAGGTTAAGATACTCACTAAAGCCAGGGCCACGAGTCTCGTGATTACCACGAACGTACACCAACGGAACATCGGGTGCGAAGGTCTCTGTTGCGCGTGTCATAAAGCCCTTCTCGATATCCTCGGTAGAGCCCATGAAGCTGACCATATCGCCATTAAAGACCATAAAATCGGGGTTCTGCGCCCTCACATCCTTCGTAAGAGCCAACATAATCGAGTCACGGCCATGAATGTCGTTAATTACCGAAAACGTACAATCCTCCTTCGCCTTATCCATCATACGAATAACGTATGGCTTTCGGCTATATACGTTGCTGGCGCTGATGTAACCGCTGGGGATAGGATTATGACCGCTATCGTCCACACCCTGCTGATATATGCGGTAGCGATAGCTCTTACCAGGCTCCAAGCCTGTAATACGCACGTGGTGAACGTCAGAGACCACATGGCGGCCCATAAAATCCTCGTCATAGCGGGGACGCTTCTCGGCATAGAAATGCGAGCCATCGTCGGGCGCCACCTCAACCCAACCCATACAGCGGTCAGTAGAGGTCCACACAACGGTCATCTCAGTTTCGGTCACACCCACGACCCACGGACCACACTTGGTCTTAGCACGTGGTGGGTCGGCAGCAAAGGCCACAGTCGCAGCCACGATGAGCATGATGCTCAAAAATATCTTCTTCATAGTCAGTAGTTTTTGGTATTTCTTACTCGGTCACTTGCTCGGGCATAGGCTCGGTAACCTCTTCCGAGGGTACAACCTGCTCTACATTATCCTGCGCCTGCGAGGAGAACAAATCCTCAGTGAGCATACTCTTATATGTGCCAGCTCCGATGGCTGTCATCACTATTAGTGCAAGGATGGCAAGTGTAGCTAAAATGCCTATAATCTTCTTTATCATAATCACTTCTGTTCTGCATCATCCGACGGATGGGGGTATGGCATCTGCTCAAGCAACTCGATAGAGCGGCTGACCACCTCGTCGATGGGGAAAATATTGTAGTAGAATCCGTTATCCTCAAGGGCTGTATTACGGCCGATATATGCTCTAAGCTGTGCCTCCATAACCTTACGTGAGCGGGCAATATCGCGATAGTTGGGGCGCACACCCTGCGTAGAGGCATAACGCACAAAATCGTCGAAGAGAGTCTTGTCGCTATCGAGCAACTCGGTCAGCTCCGCGATGGTCTGCACCTTATTCAACGCCTCACGATGGCGGTCGGCATACTCGATTGTATAGCGATAGAGGATATTACGGCCCGTAACCTCGATATAGTACTTTGTTATGTCGGTGGTATCCATCGGAATAAAGACATCGGGCATGATACCTCCGCCGCCATATACCACCTTACCCTTAGGCGTCACAAAACGCAGCGAATCAGCAAAGTGGATGCTATCGGCCGAGAAGAACTCGTTATTCTCATAGCGGCGCAACATATCCATTTCGTAATCCACCTCATCGCCATTCTTATATGGCTTCTGAATCGAGCGGCCCGTAGGAGTATAATATCGAGCTACGGTCAAACGCAATGCCGAGCCATCGGGATACGGCAACTGACTCTGCACAAGTCCCTTACCGAACGAACGGCGACCCACGATGGTGCCGCGGTCATTATCCTGCACAGCACCGGCCAAAATCTCACTCGACGAGGCACTACCCTCATCGATAAGGATTACCAGCGCCAAATCAGACGAGGTACCCGATCCGTCGCTAAACTCCTTCACCTGCATGCCATCACGATCCTCCGTATATACGATAAGTTTATTCTTTGGCAGGAACTCATTGGCAATCATAATCGCCTGATCGAGATAGCCACCCGAATTATCACGCAAATCGAATATCAGCTTACGCATACCCTGCTGGCGAAGCTGCGCAAGAGCCTGCATAAGTTCGACATACGACGTGCGGGCAAACTGCGACAAACGAATAAAGGCAATATCATCGGTCACCATAAATGCCGACTCGATGCTCTCAATAGGGATGGCATCGCGCACAACGGTCACATCAACCAAATCGTCGATATTCTGTCGCTTAAGCGATAGCTTAACCTCCGTGCCTCGCTTTCCACGTAGACGTTTGACAATATCATTCTGCGGCATCTTAACACCTGCCACGATGGTATCGTTAATCTCAATTATGCGGTCACCCGGCACAACTCCCGCCTTGGCACTCGGACCGTTGGGGATTACATTTAGAACTATAACCGTATCGGTGGCCGCGTTAAACACCACACCAATGCCGTCAAACTCTCCCTCCAGAGGCTCATTCACCTGCTGCATCTCACGGGCGGGGATATATATCGAATGGGGATCCAGCTCCTTCATCATAAGCGGAATAACCAGCTCCGATAGCGAATCCATAGAGATAGAGTCAACAAACTTATGCTCGACGAGCATGCACGTCTGCATAATCTTATTGGTGGTGTTCAGTCCGCCTCGGCTGATAAGCGTGCGCAACTGCGACTCCACCTTATTGCGGCCAACAAACTGGCCGAGAAGTATTCCCAAAACTATACCCACCGCCAAAATCAGCGGGAAGAGGATAGTGTGTTTATTATTCTTATACATGAAATCTAATGATAAAAGTACTACGCGCTACTCACACAATCAGCATACCATTCGAGCCATCAAACGGTAAAACAAACAGCACGGCAACGAAAAGCTCCTCTTACTTATTCTTAAACGTGTATGTCAAGCCCAACGAGAGGAACGACTTAAGCATAATCTCGTCATGCTGAGCCTTATTGTAATACATATTAACCGTCAACTCCGTCTCGAAGTATTTCGAGGCTCTGATTTTAACCGAGTTACGCCAATCAACAGTCGGGTGCAACATCTCATGGCGGGGAACAGCTGCAGGAGCCAAGCCCTCAGGACTGCCATCAGCCTCCCACTTGTGCAGAGCATAAAGATAGTCGTCGTACTCGCGAATCTTGCTCATATTGCTAACATTGGTAATCCAACCATAGTAGCAATAGAAGTTGGTATCGTAGGTAAACCAATTATTCTTACCCCAGCTACGCTCGAACTCCAACTTAATAGAAGAACCACCGGTGAAGAGGAAATTCTTGTCGATATCCACACCGAACCAGCTCGTAGCATTCTTGTTGCGATAGTATCGCTCAACGAGTGCGTTATTTGCCACCACGCCGTTACCAGAGAGGGGGAAGAGTGAAATCTTAATAGGGAACTTGGCATTGGCACTCGTAAAGTCCATACCGAGTGAGAAGTCCATATTACCCGGAGCGAGGAAGCTCGTGATTACATCTTCGTCGGTCTGCTGCGTACGCGAGAGGAATGATTTCGAGAACTGGCTCTTGAACTTAAACATCGCCGTATATGACCATTTTTTGTTCAACGCCAACTTAGGCTGCACCTGCAACCAGAATTCGTCAATATTCTTAAACCAGATACCCTCGCGGTCGCCTTCCTGCGTATCGACACGCAGACGGTTGTAACCATATTTGGCACTTATCTGCGTATTGTTCGAGAATCGTTCCTTCTTATATGTATGCACAAGGTTGAACGAGCCCAACACGGTGATGGCATTATCACCACCTCGCGTGTCCGACCACGCCTCGTTATACGAGGTCATAGTACCCTGCAACTTAAATGTAACCTCCAGATAGTTACGCTCCTTGCGTATACGCTGGCGCTCAAGCTTGGCCTTAGCCTCACTGTAATACTCGGTGCTTACATCTATATTTTGAAGCTGATTGTGAATTGTAACCTCTCCTGCGGTCTGCTTCTTGGTATCGTCCTCGACGGTAAACTGTGCCCACGCATCACCAACCGACATTAAGGCCGCAAACAAGAATATGGTAAAAAATTTCTTCATAAGCATATATTTTCAGTTTTGCATTTTCTCATTTGCAAAGTTAGTATTTTTACAGAAAATAGTTACATTTGTATATAGTTAATTAACCAACTTTTTCCACATATGAAATATTTTGGTGCACATGTGAGCGCTTCGGGCGGTGTAGACAACGCTCCGCGCAACGCAGCAGAGATTGGAGCCACGGCTTTTGCCCTCTTTACAAAGAATCAACGACAATGGGCAGCGCCCGCACTGACCACAGCACAGATAGATGCTTTTCGCTCGGCGTGTGAGCAATATGGATACACGGCAGCACAGATTCTGCCCCACGACAGCTACCTCATCAACCTCGGCCACCCCGAACGTGAAGGGTTGGAGAAGTCACGCGCCTCGTTCATCCACGAGATGGAGCGTTGCCAGATGTTGGGATTGGACAGGCTTAACTTCCACCCCGGCAGTCACCTGAAAAAGATTTCCGAGGAGGAGAGCCTCGCCCTTGTTGCCGAGTCAATCAACATCGCGCTCGACAAGACCGAGGGAGTGACGGCCGTCATTGAGAATACCGCAGGTCAGGGCTCAAATCTCGGCTATGCCTTCTGGCACTTGGCATATATCATCGACCGCGTGGAGGACAAGTCACGTGTAGGCGTATGCCTCGACACTTGCCACTCATTTGCTGCGGGTTATGACCTCTCGACC
>CAYLRH010000110.1:0-5204 GCA_964385905.1 uncultured Alistipes sp. | reverse complement strand
TAGGTCGGCGTGTGACAGCTTGCGGAACTTTGTCAGCGCATCCATCAGACGTTCCTGCTTTATGGGCTTGAGCAGATAGTCTACACTATTTACACGAAACGCATCGATGGCGTATTGGTCGTATGCCGTAGTGAAGATGGTGGGTATCTCCACCTCAATCATCTCAAAAATAGTAAAGGCCGAGCCGTCCGACAGGTGTATATCCATAAAAATAATGTCGGGCTTGGTGTTGCTCTCAAGCCAGCGTACGGTCTGTCGTACACTCTCTGTGTTTGCTACAATATCTATCGTTGGGTCGATTAGCGTCAGCATTTGAGATAGGTTCTCATACGCAGCCGTTTCATCCTCGACAATTAATACTCTCATAATTCGTTACTTTAGTGGCAGATATACCGTAAATACCTCTCCGTTGTCGCTAATTCGTATCTCCTTGTCCATCATCAGGCGGAAACGATTTTCCAGATTCTGCAATCCCGTACCATTGGTGTCGGGAGGCGATAATTTGGGGTATATGGGGTTTGATACCGACAACTCGCCCTTCTCGTCGAGTGCGATACGAACCGTCATGCGATGCTCGCTGTCAATCATATTATGAACAGTGACATTCTCCAATAGAGGCAATAGCGATAATACGGGCAGGCGCAAGTCTCGACACTCCTCCTTTACGTCAATCTCAAATTGTAGTTTATTGGCGAATCGCACCTCCATAACATGGCTGAATGCCTTGACAAACTCCAGCTCTTCATCAAGCGAAACCAGTGATTTCTTGTCACTCTGCAATATGTAACGGAATATATCCGAGAGCTTGTCCACATAGCCTAATGTACACTCGTTGTTCCCTCTCCTTACAAGGGCAGATATGCCGTTGAGTGAATTGAAGAAGAAGTGGGGGTTTATCTGGTTGGTCAAAGCATCACAGCGACTCTTGAGGCTCTCCAGTTGTAGGCGTTCAATCTCGCGCTCCTTCTCGTGCTGGTCAACATACAGAAGATATATATAGCCAATCAGAGAACTGAACAAACCGATGACGAGAAATTGAAATATTGGAATGCTGATAGCTTTATCGACATTGAATGGTGAGCGCAACACCCAAAATATGACAAATAGTCCCATACTGAGCGTAAGATTGTAGAGTATGCGCTTTGCAAGATGGAGGTTTTTCTTGCGTAGCGTAATGCGTATCAATGCCCAGAACGTAAACCAAAAATAGACGAATCGAAATGTAAATAATATCCCGAATTCGAAGAACTGCTCAGCCGATACGTATATCATCCCGCAGAAGAACCACGCAGCATTGGGGTATACTACGAAGATGGTACATATTAGGCTTACGAGCCATGTCTTTGATTTTATGATGTCTAAAGATTTCATATGTATACAATTTTCAAATGTAAAGAAACAAAAATTCTTTCATAAATTTATATCTCCGTAGCATAAAAGCGAAAAAAAAGTGAATAAACACGAATTTTGAGAGAGCGTTGTCCTCAGAAAATTCTGTTGCGTCTGTTTTTCGTTTTTAGAGGTCATTTTTCCGTTTTAAAGAGTGTGATTTGTCTTTTTGCATGATGAAAGATTAAATTTGTAGAGTGGAATATCATATAAATAGACAGATAGTATGAAAAAGTTTGTATTAGCAATTATGTTGGCTGCGGTGGCTACGACTGTCTCAGCTCAGGATTGGCCGAGCTATCTTGGCCCGACAGGTGACAGCAAATCACCCCAAAAGAATCTTCTTCGCCAGTGGCCAGCAGAGGGCCCAGAGGTGTTGTGGACGGTGCCCGTAGGTATTGGTTACGGTGGTCCTGTGGTAGAGGATGGCAAGGTGTATCTTCTCGACCGCGATGCCGAGAAGGAGGTTGAGATTATGCGTTGTATGGCTCTTGACTCAGGTAAGGAGATTTGGAGCTACACATATCCCTCTAAGGGCGCCGTGATGTTCCCCGGCTCACGAAGCGTACCCGCCGTTGATGGCAAGTACGTTTACTCTTGCGGTCACAATGGTGACTTCTACTGCTTTGAGACAAAGACGGGTAAGCCCGTGTGGAACAAAAATATCTGGACCGAGTATGGCGGTGAAAGACTCCCTATCTGGGCTATCTCACAGTGTCCGTTGGTTTATGGCGATTTGGTTATCGTCTTGTCGCAGGCCCCTGAGGCTGGTCTGATTGCCTATAACAAGAAGACGGGAGATGTTGTGTGGAAGACCGAAAATCTCGGCCCTGAGTCATATACAAGTCCTACGATTGTTAAGGTCGATGGTGAGGACCATCTCTCAATCGTGATTTCATCGACAAATCCCATCGGTCATCGCGGAGCTCCGATGGTAAAGGGTCGTGTTATCGGTCTTGAGCCAAAGACGGGTAAGGAGTTATGGCGATATGATAATTGGGAGTGCCATATCTCATGCTCTCCTCTTACCGATGCGGGTAACAATAAATTCTTAATTGTAGGTGGTTATGAGCGTGGTGCAACAATGATTCAGGTTGAGAAGGGTGCTGATGGCAAGTATGTTGCGAAGGAGTTGTTCACAACTGTTGAGTTTGGCGACCAGACTAAGCCTGCATTATTCCACGATGGTCTTTTCTATGCACAGTACGGCACAAACTCGCGTCGCGATGGCCTTTGCTGCATGGATATGGATGGAAATATCAAGTGGAAGACCTTTGATAAGGGTAGCATGATTCTTGCCGATGGCCTTATCCTGGCTACAAATGGAGCTAACACATTGTTCCTTATCGAGCCGAGTGGTGAAGCCTTTAAGCCTATCTCGCAGGTTGATGTTTTGGCAACCGAAGGTGGTGAAGGTCAGGCACAGATGGGTGGCCGTATGACCAATGGTAATTGGGCTCCACTGGCTCTTGCCGATGGCAAGCTACTCGTACGCAACCATAAAGTTATGATGTGCCTCAAGGTGGCAAAGTAGGGTAGTGATATATAAATAAAAATGGTGTTCAACTTTGTTGTTGGACACCATTTTTTATTCTCAACTCCTGCGGAGGTCAAGGCTGGAGGGGGCTTGGTACATGCGTAGCTCGAAGAAGGGAGCTGTGGCAACGACGTAGGAGATAATCTCGGTTTGAAGATTCTCATACGGCACCCAATTTACATTTGCGCAGAAGCAATATATCTCAATGGGCAGTCCCCACTCCGATGGTTGCAGCTGGCGCACCATGATTGTCATATTCTGGTTGACGCGAGGATGCTGGGTGAGGTAATGGTTTATACTGCGCATGAAAAGATCGAGGTTTGTCAGCATTTGCCCCTCGTCGCTCTCCGTCGAGATATGCTCAATTAGTTGGCGGCAATGTTCGTTGCTGCGAATCTTCTCGATAAAGGCTCTGTCGGCAAAACGTATGCTGGTCATATCTATTTGTAGCGAACGTTTGATGCGCCTGCCGCCCGACAAACGCATGGCCTGCCAGTTGGCAAAAGGCTCGCTGATAAGCAGATAGGGTGGAAGCGTTTGCAGTGTCTTATCCCATGCTCGTACCTTGATGGTGGTGAGCGAAACCTCCTCTACCTCGCCATCCACGCCATGCTTAGGGAGTGATATCCAATCGCCAACTTTCAGCATATTGTTGGCCGAGAGTTGTACTCCCGCAACCAATCCCAAAATACTATCCTTAAAAATCAACATCAGTACCGCAGCAGAGGCTCCCAAACCCGTAAGCAGAAGTACGGGCGATTTGTTTATCAGAATCGATATTATTAGAATGGCACCTATGCCGATAACTATTCCCTGACCTGTTTGCATTAGGCCTTTAATCGGCTTGCCTTGCCATGCGGGGCGTTGCTCTACAATCTCAAAACTAACTCTCAGCAAGATGTTGACAAAGCGGATACAAGCTATGACCATGTAAATCTCAACGCCACGCTTGAGTATAATATGCATACTGTCGTTGCTTCCGTCGGTTGTAGAGAAGGCTATTGGCAGCAAAACATATATGATTGTTGGCGTAATGAAATTACAGAGGTGTCGCATCACATTCTTGTCGAAGATGTGATCATCCCATGTGGCCTTCGTTCGGCTTACTATCTGTCGCAGAAGACGTAATAATCCTATGCGTATTATCATGTCGACAAGTAAGGCAAACAGAATGATAAACAGCAAAATAATCCAACGATCAAGCGACTCTGCCGTTTTGCTTGACCATCCCAGCTGCATCAGTATGTTCTCTACCCAATCACGCAAGAATTGGCTTGTTAGTTCCATATAATTCCAAATATAGTTTGCAAATCCTTATTTTACGTTGTAACCCGTTACGACAACTTCGGGTTTGTTGCCACGGGTGTCAACATCTTTCCAGTTAAAATCGATACTCTTCTCCTCCCCGGGCAATAGCGAGAAGTAGTTATCCGAGTAGAACATCGGGAGAATTTGGTCACCATCCTCTGCACCCAAGACGTTGATACGTATCATAAGCGCAGGGGTGTCGGTCGAGTTCTTTATTACGATATTACCCGTCCAGTCGCCGTTGTCGGCTTTATGTGTTGTAACCGTCTGCTCCAATGTAACCTTTGGCATCTGGCGAATAGCCTGATAGTTGCCCTCCTCTGTGCCACGAATGTAGAAGTTGTCGGACACAATATCCTCGCCATCGTAGAGCCATAGTTTTACAAAATGAGCCGAAGAGAGTGCTGAGGGGAACTCTAACTTGAAGCACTTCTCGGTGGTATCCTCGCGGCTCTCAATATTTACCTGCTTCTCCCATGTAACCGAGCCATCCATGTTGATAATCTGAGCCTTAGCCGTAAGTGAGGGGTGGTTACCAGCGCTGTAATTCACTACCTCGACATTATCCGTTGCAGGATTCCACTGTATGTGCAGAGGCTCGTTACCCTTCATGCAACCAAAATATGCTGCCGTGGGCTCGAAATAGTAGTCATAGGTCTGCCATACCATCGATGGCCATGCAGGGTGTGTCATCCATAGCAACAAGCCTTTGCGATTCAGACTGCGTGATTCGAACATTCCGCGATAGCCATCGTAGTTTATCCACTGAGCCAGCTCGGTAAACTCTTTGGCGCTCTCAGGCTTGCCGAATCCCTTTTCAATCATAGCGTTGAAGGTCAATCCTCGCTGCGCACCCTCCATGGTGAAGTCGTGCTGTCCCCATTTGTTGCTCTGTGGCCACAAATCCTCGGGCTTGAGTGTGCGAGCCAGACTTTCATAGTTCATCACGTTGGGCATACCTCGCTCGCTG
>CAYLRH010000109.1:0-5225 GCA_964385905.1 uncultured Alistipes sp. | reverse complement strand
GGCCCACGATGATACCCAGCACCGGCTCACCAAACAGCTCGCGTATCTCGCGCGAGAGCGAATCGACCTCGTCGGGGTGCTCCTTGTTGGCAATGCGCAGCACATCGTGCAGGATGGCGGCCACGGTAGAGTTACGGCCAAGACCTATCTCACGGGCTACAATCTCGGCTACGGCCACATCGTGGTCGAAGAGGGGCGTGCCGTCGTAGCGTATATACTCACTCATGCGGCTGGCGGCATAGACCAAAGCCTTATCCACCAACTCCTGCGTTGTGGTCGAGTAGTTCTCGGCCATATAGCGACGCAGCGTTTCGTATCTCTGTAAAGCATCCATAGTCCTAATCATTTAATGGTTTGCGGACAACGTATAAATGTTCGTCGGGCAGGGCATACTTCTCCTGCTCGGCCTTTGAAAGTTCTTTTTTATAATCTATATCATACACCTCGAAGCCTGCGGCACGCAGTCGCTCGGCATAGTCGCGGCCATAGATGCGACGGTGGTCATACTGACCGAAGATGCGGGTGCGCTCGGCCTTGTCGGTGATGGTATCATCCTCGAATGTATGCTCACGCCCCAAATCCACAGGCGAGAGGATAACACCCCAGCCGTTGGGGCGCAGGATACGGTATAACTCGCTGAGGGCCTTGCCATCGTCCTCGACGTGTTCGAGGATGTGGTTGCAGATGATAACATCCATCTCGCCATCCTGCAACGGTATCTGCTGCACGTCAAAGTGCATATCCGCCAGCGGGCTCTCCAAATCGGCGGTGACGTAGAGCTGAGGGGTAGAGGCGTACATCTTCTTGAATTTACGCATCAGGGCCACCTCAGGGGCGATATGCAGCAGGCGGGGCAGAGCCACAGCACCTCGGCCTAAATCGCTCTCGCGCAGCAGCCACAGCCACAGCAGGCGGTGACGCTCCAGCGCCAAGCAGTTGGGGCAGAGGGCATTATCGCGCGAGGTGACGTAGCCGTAGGGCAGAAACTTACGGCGCTGGCAGCCACACAACGGGCACTCCTTGCCCTTGCCAAGATAGAGGAGTCCCAGCAGAGGTACCGTCCACTCGGCCACGCGCTGCAAGATAGGGCGCGGAACAAGGTTTAATATGAATTTTATCAGTTTTTTCATCTCTTTGCTTTCGGCTTTAGGGATAGGTGCAGGCTACTCCTCCAGCTCGGCCTTCACGGCCTTCTCGACATCGGTGAGTTGCGCCTTGCACTGCGCAATAAGCTCTGTGGCACGCTTAACCTCGGCTGCCAGGGTATCGACATCGGTCTGCTCGTTACGAAGGCGCGAGAGAATCTGCTCTATCTCGGCTATGGCTTCGGTGTATGTAAGTTTTTTCTTTGGCATAGTTTTATGCTAAGTGTTATAGGTGTTATAAGTGCTATATATTTTTTACGGCGGCCTTTACACTGCCCTCGGCGAGCTGGATATCAACCTCACGGCCGGCAAGGCCCTCGGCCTTTGTGACGGCGTGGCCATCGCATCGTACAATGGCGAAGCCCAGCCTCAATATCTTCTCGGGGGCACGCCCCTCGACAAGTGCATCGGCCATAGTGAGGAACATACGCTCACGGTCGATAAAACGCTCAACCTCGCTTGACAACTGCTCCCTGAGCATAGCCACATAGGCGCGGGCACGCTCGCAATAGGTGGCACCCAAACGTGACAACTCACCCGTCATACGCTCCATTCGCAACTGCTCGCGTTGCGTAGCCTGCATAGCCAAGTCGGCAAGGCGGAATGAAGCATCGCAGAGCCACCCCTCCTGCTGAGCCATACGCTCGGTGAGCCACGCTGCAACGGCCGTAGGGGTTTTCAGGGGTGTATGGGCAACCATATCGGCGACGCTGGTATCCTTATCGTGGCCTATGCCCGTCACAACGGGCAACGGGAACTGCGCCACATAGCTGCAAAGCCTATACGAATTGAAACAACTCAAATCGCTTGCCGAGCCACCTCCACGGATGATGACCACAACGTCGAACTCCTCCTGACGCTCGGCGACCTGCACCAGAGCTTTGCAGATAGACTCCTCGGCGGCCTCACCCTGCACAACGGCATCAAAGAGCGTGGTGCGGAAGGCGTAGCCACCCTGCTGCAACTCATTGCAAAAATCACGGTAGCCCGCTGCAGCGGCACTCGACACAATGGCTATGCGCTGGGTGAGCAGAGGGAGCTCCTGCTCGCGGTTCATATTCCACACGCCATCGGCCTTGAGCTGGGCGATGGTCATCTGCTTCTGGCGCTCCACCTCGCCCAACGTGTACGAGGCATCGAGGTCGGTAATCTGCAACGAGAGGCCATAGAGCTCGTGGTACGACACCAGCACCTTGGCCAGAATCTTCATGCCCGCCGACAAGCGCGAGCCAGTCTGAGCCTCGAAATAGGCCGAGAGCATGGCATACTGCGACCGCCAGATGACGGCCCTCACCTGCGCACGTGGGATGGGAGTGCCACCCCTCGCAGGCTCGCTCTTCTCGACAAGTTCGAGGTAGCAGTGACCCGAATAGTTCACCTTCAGCTCCGACACCTCGGCCACAACCCACACGGGCAGGGGCAACGACCCCTCAACAGAGGCCTTGATACGGCGCTGAAGCTCCGAGAGGGTGATATGTTGCGAGTGAGCCATCATAACAATTTTTCCAATATACAAATATAATAATATTTTTTATATTTATAAGAGTTATAGGTGCTATAAGTATTATAAGAGATTTCCTATAAAACATATAACACCCATAGCACCTATACACAACAAAAAAGGACCACCCATCGGGTAGCCCTTAAAATAATGAGGATTGCAATTTCATTATCTATTTCCATAAACGCATATAAAATGAGATTTTCATATGCTTGAGTTATTTTGAAGCCGCCGACGGCTGAGGATGCGGAGCAATCCGAGGCCAAGGTGGACGCCTAAATAACCAAGCAGATAAACCTCCTACAACTCGCTCTCCTTCAGGCGCTCCGCATTTTCGGCCACGATAAGGTGGTCGATGCAGTCCTGAATGTCGCCATCCATAAAGGCCGAGAGGTTGTAAATCGTGTAGTTGATACGGTGGTCGGTGATTCGGCCCTGCGGATAGTTGTAAGTACGAATCTTTGCCGAGCGGTCACCCGTAGATACCATTGTCTTACGCTTTGATGCAATCTCGTCCAAATACTTCGAGTACTCAAGGTTGAAGACACGTGTACGCAACTCCTCGAAAGCCTTGTCGAAGTTCTTGAGCTGCGACTTCTGGTCCTGACACTGCACCACGATACCTGTGGGGATGTGCGTCAAGCGGATAGCCGAGTAGGTGGTGTTCACCGACTGACCACCGGGGCCCGATGCACAGAAGATATCCTTACGAATATCGTTCATCGAAATCTCCACATCGAACTCCTCCGCCTCAGGCAACACGGCAACCGACGCTGCCGAGGTGTGAACGCGGCCCTGAGTCTCGGTTTGGGGGACACGCTGCACGCGGTGTACACCCGACTCATACTTCAAAGTACCATACACGCTCTGGCCCGTAACCTTCAGCACAACCTCCTTGTAACCGCCTGCGGCACCGTCAGAGAATGATGTAATCTCGTAACGCCAGCCCTTCGACTCGATATACTTGGTGTACATTCTGAGCAGGTCGCCAGCGAAGATTGCCGCCTCGTCGCCACCCGTACCGCCACGAATCTCGAGGATTGCGTTCTTGTCGTCCTGCGGGTCCTTGGGGATAAGCAGGAGCTTAATCTCCTCCTCCATCTTCTCCAATGCGGGCTCAAGCTCCGCAATCTCCATGCGGGCCATCTCGCGCATCTCCTCGTCCTTGTCGTTGGCCAGAATATCCTTCGCCTCCGAGAGGTTGGCGATGGCGGTGCGATAACGCTCCGAAGTCTCGATGATGGGCTCCAGCTCCTTGTACTCCTTTGTGAGCTGCACAAACTGCTTCACGTCGGCAATCACTTCGGGGTCGGTGAGCTTCTGGCCTGTCTCCTCGTATTTGAGTTTCAATCCGTCCAGACGGATAAGTATTGAATTGTCTGCCATACTTTTGTTATTTTGCCTGCAAAGATATAAAAACGCATCGGTCAATGCAAATTTTATCCTTCATCTCGCTTCACAGTTGAAAAAAATTCCCCATTTTGTCGTTTTCCGCATTTTTTTCATCTTCTTTCGCATTTTACCCCCCCCGATTTTTTGCATAAATGCATTTATATTTGTAACTTGCAAACGAAAATATTTTCAATAACAACTAAAAGCGCACTGCTATGAGAAAGATTTTATTTATTTTGTTCGCAGCGCTTGCTTTCGTCGCTTGCGAGAAGGATTTTCAGTCGCAGACCGAAAAGACTGATTTAGAAACTATTGTGCAGAACAACAAGGTTTCTTTGAAACAAGCTCTACTCTATGCCGAAAACAGCATTAACGGCATTAATCCCACCACCCGAAGCGCCGAGCGCAAGGTGAAAAGTACCGAAATCTATGTGGCCAAACCTGCAACTCGCAGTGCCGAGGACACAGAGGTATCTTTCTATTTGATTAACTACGAAGATAACGAGGGTTTTGCTATGGTTTCGACCGATAGCCGTGCTACACCCGTTTATGCCTATTCCGATGAGGGAAATCTAACTCCTGAAAGCTTTGAGAAGAACCCGGGCCTAAAGATTTTCTTGGATGGTGCTATTCAACATTACGAAAATGAGATAGCGAATAGTGGTACATATGATTTGGGCGATGACAGATTGCCTATAGTTGAAATCCCTGAAGAGTTAATGGCTGTTAATGACAAAGTAAATATAGTTGAAGTTAATAGAATTTATTATTTTGAAGGTATTAAAAAGAATGAAAATACCAATTCCGCATTTGTCCCCGTTGAGTGGCATCAGCATCTTCCGTATGGTCAACATTTTGATAATCAAAAGGCTGGATGTGGACCAGTTGCTGCTGCTCAAGTTATGGCTTATTATCAACATCCAACTAATCATAACAATCGTATATATGACTGGGAACAAATGTTATCTCTGCCATCTCCAATAAATGATCCAAGTCAAATAGAAACAGTAAGAAATATATCAAATCTTTTATTTGATATTGGGGAGAGAGCAATTGTAGATGATAGCGGCTATGAAACAACTGTATATACATCAAACTTAGTAAATGCTATACGAGACTTTGGGTATAGTTGTCAATATATTGGTTCTTTTGACTTGGTTAACTCATCTGTTGCTTTATCTACTGCA
>CAYLRH010000108.1:0-5235 GCA_964385905.1 uncultured Alistipes sp. | reverse complement strand
AGGTGTTACCATCCTGCACGGCAAGGGTACGGGAGCCTTGAAGGAGGAGATTCGCCGTTACCTGCGTTCTATCCCTGAGGTGGCGACGGCTGCCGACGAGCACGCCGACCGAGGTGGAGCAGGAATTACTGTTGTGAGATTCCATAATAACTTATAGAAATGAAGTATTGTTTATCAGACATAGCCCAAATGTGTGGCGGGGTGCTGCACGGCAAGGACTCGATGGTGGGTGACGTTGTCACTGACTCGCGTCGTTGTGCCTTTGGCGATGGGGCTATGTTTGTGGCGATGCGAGGCGTAAACTACGATTCTCACGACTATGTGACCGATATGTATCGCCGTGGCGTGAGAGCTTTTATGGTTGAGCATGAGGTGGCTATGGCCGATGATGCGGGATACGTGTGTGTAGATAATGCGTTGGAGGCCTTGCAGCGTTTGGCGGCAGCACATCGTGCCACATTCAAAGGTAAGGTGGTAGGTATTACGGGCTCTAACGGCAAGACCATGGTTAAGGAGTGGGTGGCACGTGCGTTGCCTACGGGAATAAAGGTTGTGGTCTCGCCGATGAGTTATAATTCACAGTTAGGAGTGGCCTTGTCGCTGTTGATGATTGAGGGTGACGAGGAGTTGGCTCTTATTGAGGCGGGAATATCCGAGGTGGGGGAGATGGAGCGTCTGGAGCGTATGATACGCCCCGATGTGGTTGTGATGACATCTATTGGCGATGCGCATCAGAGCAACTTCGAGAGCCTTGAGCAGAAAGTTCGTGAGAAGATGACACTTGCCCGCAGGGCACACACATTTATATATCACAACGATTATAAGGAGATAGCTGACGCAGCAAAGCTATTGCCCGATGAGTGTCGGGTTGTAGATGCAGCTACGGCTGATGTTGAGGAGCTGCCTGCCTGTAATGCGGCGTTGCGTATCGATGCGCAGGAGGTGAAGAGCCTCTGTCGGGAGTTGGGATATGGTATTCCGCAGCTTTCATTGAGCGATGTGGCCATGCGTCTGGAGGTTAAGGAGGGCGTGGATGGCTCTACAATTATAAATGATTCATACAACTCTGATATAAACTCACTCGCATTGGCACTCGATACGTTGCGTAGCGTGGCGTTGGGCGGCAAGACTACGGTTGTGATTTCGGATATTTTGCAGAGCGGTATGAGCGATGAGGAGCTCTACTCGCGTGTGGCACAGCTTGTAGCTCACGCAGGTGTGGATACGATTATATGCGTTGGTGAGCGCATAAAGGCGCACATCAATAAATTCGCCTGCAAGACACGTTATTACAGCTCTACGGAGGATTTAATGCGAGCTATTTCGCATGAGGATATTTCAGGTCGTACGGTGCTGCTGAAGGGTAATCGCCGCTCGCATTTCGAGCGCGTGTGCCACAGCTTGGAGCGCAAGAGCCATACTACGGTGCTGGAGGTTAATCTCGACGCGATGACACATAATGTGGGTTATTTCCGCCGTCATCTGCCGATGAACCACCGTTTGGTAGCTATGGTGAAGGCACATAGTTATGGTGCTGGCGATGTGGAGGTGGCGCAACTGATGCAGCGCTTGGGTGTGAGCTATTTGGCCGTGGCATTTGCTGACGAGGGTATTGTCCTTCGCGAAAAGGGTATCACGATGCCTATCGTGGTGCTTAATGCCGATGCGGGTAGCTTCGATAAGATGGTGGCCTACTCGCTTGAGCCAGAAATTTATAGTTTCCATTCGTTGGCGGATTTTATGCACTCGGTGGAGCGATATGGGGCGCACAACTATCCCATTCATATAAAATTGGATACGGGCATGCACCGCTTGGGCTTTGTCGAGCAGGAGGTGGATGAGTTAATCAATATCCTGAAAGATAATCGAAATATCCGTGTAGCGACAATTTTTGCACATCTGTCATGTGCCGATGATACTGCGCAGGACGATTTTACTCGCGAGCAGATAGCACTATTTGATAAGATGAGTAGCCGTATCGCTGAGGCTCTGCCGTACGATGTATTGCGTCATACAGCCAACTCGGCAGCCATAGAGCGCTTCCCTGAGGCGGCATTTGATATGTGTCGTTTGGGTTTGGGCCTGTATGGTTATGGATATAGCCATAACGAAGAGTTGAAGCCAGTGGCAACGCTCAAGACGCGTATCGTGCAGATACGTAAGCGTGCGAAGGGGGATGCTATCGGTTATGGCCGTTCGCAGATGTTGGAGCGTGACAGCGTAATTGCAACTATCCCCATCGGTTATGCCGACGGACTTGACCGCCATCTTGGTGGAGGACGCTGGTCGATGCTTGTGGCGGGTAACGTAGCACCTACCGTGGGCCGCATCTGTATGGATAGCTGTATGATAGATGTTACGGATATTGAGGGCGTTAAGGAGGGCGATGAGGTTACAATCTTCTCACCCGCAAAGGGAAACAGCCTCGAGGATATGGCCGAAGTGCTGGGTACAATCTCCTATGAGATTATGACTTCGGTGTCGGCACGTGTTAAACGAATTTACGTTAGAGAGTAATGGCCGAGAAGGGTATATTATATATGATTCCGTGTCCTATTTCGGACCAGACGGATGTTTACGATGTGGTGCCGGAGGCTAATCGCCGTGTGATGGACTCGTTGGACTATTTTATTGTCGAAAATGTCCGTTCGGCACGTCGATTTCTATCCAAGGCGCATATTCAGCGTAAGATTGACGAGCTGGAGTTTGTCGAGTTGAATGAACACACCGTAGCAGGTCAGGCCGTGGAGGCTATGGTGAAGCCTCTGCTTGAGGGGCGCTCGGCAGGTGTTATATCTGAGGCAGGTGTTCCGGGCGTTGCCGACCCGGGAGCATTGGTTGTTGAGGCGTGTCATCGTAATGGTATTCGCGTTGTGCCGCTTGTCGGACCATCGTCAATCCTGCTGGCAGTGATGGCTTCGGGACTCAATGGGCAGTCCTTCGCCTTCAATGGTTATCTGCCAGTAAAACCACCCGAGCGCAGCAAGGCTATCAAGGCGCTGGAGCGTCGTGCCCACACCGAGAATCAGTCGCAGGTCTTTATTGAGGCGCCCTACCGCAACGTTAAACTTATGGAGCAGATGTTGCAGGTCTGCGGAGCAGAAACCAAGCTTACCGTGGCGTGCGATATTACTTCACCCGATGAGTTTATCGTA
The DNA here is from genome assembly GCA_964385905.1 of uncultured Alistipes sp. Taxonomy (GTDB): domain Bacteria; phylum Bacteroidota; class Bacteroidia; order Bacteroidales; family Rikenellaceae; genus Alistipes. The sequence goes on along the minus strand of CAYLRH010000108.1, from coordinate 2,080 downwards.
ACGCGCAGCGTAGCCCAGTGGCGTAAGTGTGGTGTGCCCGATATTGCCAAACGACCGACGATATTTATCATAGGATAGGTTGGGCATACAATTTGCGCCATATATATTAGAAATAATGATAAAACATATAGATATGACAGATCAGAAGATTAAGGATCAAGAGGTTACAGAACAGGAAGGCTTCAATGAGGCCGATGGCTATCCTTCATGCGAGGGTACGCCATGCGCCAATATGGCAGATGATGAGCAGCAGGCTACTGCCACAATGGCAGAGGGCGAGGATGAGCAGTCAGCCGAGGAGCAGAGTATGCAGGAGCCTACCCCCGAGGAGATTATAGCCGTATGGCGAGATAAATATATGCGCCTTCAGGCCGAGTTTGACAACTATCGTAAGCGTACCTTGCGCGAGAAGATGGATTTGGTAGCCAGCGGAGGAGCCGACGTAATCAAGAATATGCTTTCAGTTCTGGACGATATGTATCGTGCCGTAGCAGCCTCTGAAAAGAGCGATGACATCGCAGCTTTGCGTGAGGGCGAGAAGCTCGTTTTGCAGAAGTTTGAGGAGGCTCTGCGTCAGAAGAATGTGACAGAGATTGAGGCTCAGGATAAGGAGTTTGACCCCGACTTCCACGAGGCTGTGGCTCGTTTTGCAGCAGGCGAGGAGAAGAAGGGTAAGATTATCGATGTCGTTCAGCGTGGTTATATGTTGGGCGATAAGGTGTTGCGTTACGCCAAGGTGGTAGTTGGTGAATAAGGATGTTATAGAAGAAAAAGACGATGTCAGAAAAAAGGGATTATTACGAGGTGTTAGGCGTTCAACGCAATGCCAATGCCGATGAGATAAAGAAGGCTTACCGTAAGGCCGCTATTAAGTATCACCCCGATAAGAATCCGGGTGACAAGGAGGCCGAGGAGAAGTTTAAGGAGGCTGCCGAGGCTTATGACGTGCTGTCAAACCCCGACAAGCGTGCCCGTTACGACCAGTTTGGTCATGCCGGTATGGGCGGTGCTGCGGGTGGCGGCTTTGGCGGTGGCTTCGGAGGAGGATTCTCTATGGAGGATATCTTTTCGCAGTTTGGTGATATCTTTGGCGGTCACTTTGGCGGTTTCTCATCGCGTGGTGGCGGCCGTCGTGTAAATCGCGGTAGCGATATTCGCGTGAAGGTGAAACTTACGCTCTCTGAGATTGCCAATGGTACAACCAAGAAGTTGAAAATCAGCAAGACCGTAGCCTGTGACAAGTGTGGCGGTACGGGTGCGAAGGACTCGTCGTCATACACGACTTGTTCGACTTGTAACGGCTCAGGCGTTGTTACGCGTGTGGAAAATACCTTCTTCGGCCGTATGCAGACTCAGGGCGTGTGCCCCACCTGTGGTGGCGAGGGTAAGGTTATCACCGCCAAGTGCGACAAGTGTTCGGGCGAGGGCGTAGTACGCGGAGATGAGGTTGTTGAGATTAAGATTCCAGCAGGTGTTGGCGAGGGTATGGCCGTTACTGTTTCGGGTAAGGGTAATGCTGCACGTCACGGTGGAGTGAACGGCGACCTGCTGGTAATGATTGAGGAGGAGCGTAACCCTGAGTTGGTGCGCGATGGTAGCGACCTTATTCACAACCTTAACCTTACGGTTACAACATGTATCCTCGGTGGCGAGGTTGAGGTGCCGACCATAGATGGCCGTGCCAAGATTAAGATTGCTCCGGGCACTCATGCTGGTAAGGTGTTGCGTCTGCGTGGCAAGGGTCTGCCCGATGTAAATGGCTACGGCCGAGGCGATATTTTGATTGTTGTGGATATTACCATTCCCGACTCACTCACATCCGAGGAGCGCCAGTTGGTGCAGAAACTCTCCGAGCAACCTCACTTCAAGGCTGCCGAGAGCGTTGAGAAGCAGAATATCTTCGAGCGCATGAAGAACTTTTTTAGATAAGATAAACAGCTAAAATATAGCATTATGGGATTCTTTACACCACACAAGCGTCACGCCAACGAGTTCAATTATACACCACGCTATTACGACCCCGCCAAGGAGGAGCGTGAATTGCGTCGTGCTGAGTTACATGGAGAGCGTCTCGACGACA
>CAYLRH010000107.1:0-5247 GCA_964385905.1 uncultured Alistipes sp. | reverse complement strand
TATGTTCCCGTAAACTCGTTCTGCAAACGCTTGTACTGACCAAACATATAACCTACCTCGCGACCGCCTACGCCGATATCGCCTGCGGGGATATCAGTATCGGGGCCGATATGACGATACAACTCAGTAACGAAACTCTGGCAGAAGCGCATAATCTCCATATCCGACTTACCTCGGGGGCTAAAATCAGAGCCACCCTTACCGCCACCCATAGGCAGTGTTGTAAGCGAGTTCTTAAAGGTCTGCTCGAAAGCGAGGAACTTCAGAATGCTGAGGTTTACACTTGAGTGGAAACGGATACCGCCCTTATAAGGACCGATAGCGCTATTCATCTGCACACGATAACCCTTATTAATCATGACTTCGCCCTTGTCGTTAACCCATGGAACGCGGAACAAGATAACACGCTCGGGTTCGGCAATACGCTCCAGCACCTTCATCTTCACCAACTGAGGGTTCTCCAATATATAGGGAGCCACGCTCTCCACCACCTCACGTACGGCCTGGTGAAACTCTGGCTCATTCGGATTCTTTGCTACGATGTCGGCCATAAATTGCTCAACATACTCTTTAACTGACGTATTCATAATCGTAGAGTTTATTAATTAGATTTGTTGCAAATTTACTAAAAAATATTAATAACACAATATTTTATCCATAAAAATTTCAACTTTTTGCATACTTATGCTATAAAGCTATCGATTTTGCATATTTTTACTGCATATAATTTTTATTGCAATTTGTTGCAATCGGGTCGCAAAGCTACCGCTCTTTCGGATAAAATTTGTATCTTTGTAGTAATTTATAACAAATATCGAATTTTAACTTAAAATTTATAACTATGAAACAGCTATACATAATTACGGCTGTCATTATGTCGTTTTTTTATGCGACATCGGCTCACGGACAACAAATCAACTACTTAGTGGAAAAGATTTGGGACAACGGCTCACACTGCGCCTTCACCTCTATTGAGCAATACAAAGGCAATTACTACATCACCTTCCGCGAGGGCGAGACACACATCTTCGACCGAAACGGCAACGCCGAGGGCAAGGTGCGCATTCTCCACTCGGCAGATGGCAAGAGTTGGGAGGCGCTGCCTCTTATCGGCAAGGAGGGATTCGATTTGCGTGACCCGAAATTCTCGACAATGCCCGATGGACGGCTGATGGTAATCGTTGGTGGCTCCATATACCGCGACCGCAAGCTCACAGGCTGCCAGCCGCAGGTGATGTTCAGCGAGGACGGCCTGACATATACCGAGCCGCAACCCGTTGTTATTGAGGATAAAGCACACAATGGCTTTAATTGGTTATGGCGTGTGACTTGGCATGAGGGTGTAGGCTACACCATCAGCTACGGCAAGGCTGAGGGAGGCAAGACCGAGGTGTCGCTTTTATCTACGACAGACGGTATTCATTACAAACATCTACAAACTTTCGATATTGCTGGCTACCCCAACGAGGCGACCATACGTTTCATGCCCGACGGGCAGATGGCCGTAATGCTACGTCGCGACGGTAATGCCCCGACGGGATATTGGGGATTGAGCCATGCGCCCTACAAGGAGTGGACGTGGAAGGAGATGGAGTTCCGTATCGGCGGGCCCGACTTTATCGTTCTGGATGACAAGCGCATAGTAGCAGGAGGCCGCACGCACCTTATCGCTTCTGCCCCCAAGACATCGCTCCTCGTGGGTAAAGGCGACGGCCGCTTCTCGGAGATTATAACACTCCCATCTGGTGGCGACAACAGCTACCCCGGACTCCTCCGCGTGGGCAACGAGCTTTGGGTGTGTTACTACTCATCACACGAAACATCAAATGCCTCAATCTATTTGGCAAAGATTCCGTTAGATATTTGCAAGTAAAAGAAATGGTGTCAACTTTCGGTTGACACCATTTTTATTTATGCCTCGGTATTAGCACCTGATAAATTGCGTATTGTTGAGCTATTTTAGGGCTGGTCGAAGGTGGAGAAACCGCAGTTTGCTGTTAGCAAATGAGGATTTCAACAGCGAGCCAAACGCTAAAAGAGCCAACAAGACAAATTTATTTACCGAAGTGGAAGTTGGCAAACTTAATATACTGCTCCCAATCGTAGCTGTTAATATCGTGCTTACCTGTGCGGATATGATATGCCACATGGCCACCATGAAGCGGAGTATCGGGTTTAGGCATCTTCTTACCACTCAAGCCCTTCAGGCCATAAAGTTCATATACGGGCGAAGCATTTACAGCCGAGAGGAACTCGCCCTCGGGGTCAGCCCAATCGTCAAGCGTAGCACTTGCCACATATACGGGACGCGGAGCTATGAGTGCAATCAAACCCTGCTGGTCCACATAGAGAGCCTCCTCGTTATTACTATATTTATTATAGTTGTCGCAGAACCAATGGGGGAACGACGAGTTAATCTTTGCCACAGTCTCGCCATGCTTACGAATTGATAGTGCCGCACCGCCACAACCCGAATCGTTAGAGATTACAATCGCAAAGCGGGGGTCGGTAGCACCCGCCCACAACGATGTCTTACCCAAACGCGAGTGGCCGATAACAGCAACCCTTTTGGTATCAATAGCGGGGTCGGTCTCAAGATAATCCATCACGCGGCTCAAACTCCATGCCCACGCTCCGATAGTACCCCACTCATGCGCCTCAGGCTTTGTCTGGCCCTTGGTGTAGAATGAGGGGTGAATACCATTCTGAAAACCATCGTCAAAGTCGGGATCCACATCGCCACGATAAATCGTAACCACAGCATAACCCGCATCAATAATCATATCGAGCGGCCAGCGACTTGTGGCAGCACCACGCTTAGGGTCAGAGCCCAACTCCTTACCCTTGGGGGCATTCTCGGAGATGATGATTGCAGGGTCATCTACAATCTGGTGGTTGCCCTTGAAGTTCATACCCAAAAATGCTGGCACAGGGCCATCGACATTGGCGGGCATATACATCAGAACAAGAATAGGCGTTTCCATACCCTCCAAACGAATCGACACCTGCTTGCGAATAGCCTTGCCACCCAACGCGGGACCGCTACACAGCTCCTTATAGCTCATGGGCACTTGGCGTACGGGCATATAACCATAGACCTCTCGTTGGAAGAAGTCATATATCACGGGACGATGCACACTCTCCCACTCCTCAACCGAGGAGAAGCGCAGAGGCTCGGCACCATACTTTTTCACCGTAACATTGGTTGGCTGCGCCGTAGCAGTTACTGCAACACACAGCACAGCAAAGAGAGATAGAAGTGTTGTCTTCATATTTTCAGTCAGTTAATAGGTTTCCGATTAATACTCTACAAAGATAGGAATTTCGGAGAATAAATAAAATAGCGCAAATATCTTTTTCTGCCGTCGGAGAAGAAGAATGTACTTTTTCGTCCAAAAAATAAAATAATGTTATGCAGTAAAATCACTTTTTCTTATCTTTGCGCTTGCGCTGGGGGATAAAAATGGTTCGGCAACGCTGCTCAGTATGCCCTCAAGCGATTGTTTCATTTAATAAAGACTTATTTATGTCAGGCTTTTTCGGTTGCGTTTCACGCAACGAATGTGTAAACGAAGTATTCTATGGCACCGACTACCACTCGCATCTGGGAACAAAGCGAGCAGGTATGGCCTTTGTTAAGAATGGTAAATTCATTCGCTCAATCCACTCTTTAGAGGATGGCTATTTCCGTAATAAGTTCGAGAGCGAGTTGCCCCGTTTCGAAGAGGCAAATATGGGCGTAGGAGTAATATCGGACAACGAATCGCAACCGATTACAATAACCTCACACGTAGGACGCTACGCCGTAGTGTCGGTGGCTCGTATCGACAACCTCGAAAAGCTTACCGAGGAGCTGCTTGAGGAGCGTCACCACTTTGCCGAGCTATCAAGTTCGGGCATCAACCCGACAGAGCTTATTGCAATCCTTATCGGCTTGGGCAAGTCAATAAAAGATGGTATCGAAATCGTACAGAGAAAGATAAAGGGCTCTTGCTCAATGCTTGTACTTACCGACCACGCCATCTATGCCGCACGCGACCGCTTTGGCCGTACCCCCATCTCTATCGGCAAGAACGACAAGGGATATGTATGCGCCAGCGAGAGTTCGAGTTTCGACAACCTCGGCTACGACTTCGTACGCGACCTTGGTCCGGGTGAGATTGTGCAGATTACAGCCGACGGAGTACGTCAGATAAAAGAGCCGGGCAATCGCAAGCAGATATGTTCGTTCCTGTGGGTATATTACGGTTACCCCTCGGCATGGTATGAGGGTATCAACGTGGAGGATTGCCGCTACCGATGCGGAGCCGCCATGGCTCGCCGTGATACAGATATTGAGCCCGACTTCGCGGCTGGTATCCCCGACTCAGGCGTTGGTCACGCCGTAGGTTACTCTAACGAGATGGGTATCCCCTACAAGCGTCCCTTCGTCAAGTACACCCCCACGTGGCCACGTAGCTTTATGCCGCAGAATCAGAAGATGCGCGACCTGGTGGCAAAGATGAAGTTGCTACCCAACCGCCAATTTACGGAGGGCCAGAAGATTGTGTTCATGGACGATAGTATCGTACGCGGTACGCAGCTCAAGGATAATGTTGTGAAACTGCTTGACGAGGGTGTAAAGGAGATACATATGCGTATTGCGTGTCCTCCGCTCATCTTCCCCTGCCGATTCCTTAACTTCTCGACATCGCGTAGCACATACGACCTCTACGCACGTCGCGTGATTCGCGACATGGAGGGTGGCATGGATAATATTCCCGACTCAGTATTTGCCGAGTACGCCAACCCCGACTCGGAGAAGCATAAGGAGATGGTAGATATCATGCGTCGCCACTTGCAGCTCACCTCGCTCAAGTTCCAGCGTCTGGACGACCTGGTGGAGGCCATCGGCCTGCCAAAGGAGGATTTGTGTACCCACTGCTGGGATAATTCAAGTTATGATGAATAAAGGAAGTTGTCTAACAACGCCTTAAACATAAAAATGGTGTCTGAAAAAACAGACACCATTTTCTTTTTGTTTGTTTTTTCTCTATCTTTGATATAAGTTACTAAAACTTAATGACTCCACTCTAAAACAAACTTCTCTATGAAATTCATCGTATTCTTTATCGCAATATTCATTGCGACAAGTTGTAAACCAACGCAACACACAACACAACCCGTAGACAAAAGCAAGGTCACCATTATTTTCACCAACGCTCCCGACCAATCAAAAGATATGCTTATTGGCTCAACAGTCTTTCC
>CAYLRH010000106.1:0-5254 GCA_964385905.1 uncultured Alistipes sp. | reverse complement strand
TTCAGGTTGCTATGGTACCCATCTACAAGGGCGAGGAGCAGCTCAAGGAGATGACTGAGAAGATGGAGGCTATTGCTAAGGAGCTTCGCGCAAAGGGCGTTTCTGTTAAGGTTGACACACGCGACAACGTTCGTTCAGGCTTTAAGTTCGCCGAGTATGAGTTGAAGGGTGTTCCCGTGCGTCTTGCACTCGGTCCCCGCGACTTGCAGAACGGCACAATCGAGCTGGCACGTCGTGACACGCTCACCAAGGAGGTTGTTCCGCAGGAGGGCCTTACCGAGCGTATCGTGGCGCTTCTTGACGAAATCCAGAATAACATCTTCAAGAAGGCTCTCGACTACCGCAACTCGATGATTACCGAGGTTAACACTTGGGACGAGTTTGTTGACGTGCTGGAGAACAAGGGTGGCTTTATCTCGGCTCACTGGGATGGTACTGTTGAGACTGAGGTGGCTATCAAGGAGGCTACGAAGGCAACTATCCGCTGTATCCCGTTGGATGCAAAGGAAGAGGAGGGCAAGTGTATTTACACTGGCAAGCCTTCTAAGTGCCGCGTATTGTTCGCACGCAGCTATTAAAAAAATGTACAATAGGTGGTATAGGTGCTATGGGTGTAACGTCACTTATAGCACCTATAATGCTTATAACACTAAATAAAAAACCTATGCAACACTTCGACTGCGACTATATGGAGGGTGCGCATCCCCAGATTTTGGATGCCCTTCTGCGTACCAATATGGAAAAGAGTTCAGGTTACGGTACCGACGAGTATTGTGCCTCGGCCCGCGAAAAGATTCTTGCGGCATGTGGCCTGACGAGTGATGAGGGAGAGGTACACCTGCTTGTCGGTGGCACGCAGACCAATGCCACGGTCATCAAGGCCCTGCTGCGTCCCTACGAGGGTGTCATTGCCGCCACAACGGGCCACGTGGCTCTGCACGAGGCGGGCGCTATTGAGGCATCGGGACACAAGGTGCTGACCATTCCCGCCGTTGGTGGCAAGATTACGGCCGAGGCGGTGGACGACTATATCACTGCGTTCCGTGCCGATGAGGCGTGGGACCATATGGTGTGGCCAGGTATGGTATATATCTCACAGCCTACCGAGTACGGCACATTGTACTCTTTGGCCGAGTTGGAGGCTATCTCGAATGTGTGTCGCAAGTGGGAGATTCCCCTCTTTGTCGATGGTGCGCGCTTGGGTTATGCGTTGGCGTCGCCCGTAACGGATGTTACGCTGAAGGATTTGGCACGCCTGTGCGATGTCTTTTATATCGGTGGCACAAAGTGCGGTGCTATGTTTGGCGAGGCGGTGGTGATGCGCAAGGGACTTATTCCCCACTTCTTCACCATCATCAAGCAGCAGGGCGCTCTGCTGGCCAAGGGGCGTATGTTGGGTATTCAGTTCGATGTGCTCTTTACCGATGACCTATATATAAATATAGCACGTCACGCCGTAGAGTTGGCTACACGTATGCGTGAGGCGCTGCGAGCAAAGGGTTACGAGATATATGCCGAGTCGCCCACAAATCAGGTCTTCGTGGCACTCACAGCCGAGCAGGAGGCGCATCTGCGCAAGCTTGTGACCTTCTCGGAGTGGGAGCGCACTGCCGATGGCCGACTGGTTATCCGCCTTGCCACGTCGTGGGCTACACGCGCAGAGGATGTGGAGGAGATGATAGCGGAGTTGTAGATTTTACTCTCCGCCTTCGGACACCTCCCCTAATTTGGGGAGGAATCAGGGGAGTGCGGGGCTATAAACTCTCATTATATCCTGTTCTGTAACGATTTCTCAGTACGGCACAATCTTGTAATCTCTCATAAATTGGAGTTATAGGAAATCAATGAATTCTCCCGAACCTCATAATCTCCCATAAATTGGAGTTATAGGAAATCAATGAATCCCCACGAACCTAATAATCTCCTATAAATTCAGTATTGATTTATCAATACTGCCTATCCAATTCACCCCCCCCCTCCGCCTATTCTTTAAAATCTAAGTTTTTACAGCGGATGGAGGGGAGGATGGGAGGTAGGTGTTAGCAGAGCTAACAGATGGGAGCATGGATTTTTGGAAGGTAGATGATGGGTAAAAGGGGATTAAAGTAGCAGGTATTTGAGAGGTGAACGTTGGCTGAGCAGATAAGAGGATTCACTTCTCCATCCATTGAGTACCTCCTTTAAGCTGTGGGATTTTACCCCTCTGCCTTCGGCACCTCCCCTGATTTGGGGGCGAAATTATAGCACTAATAACTCCTATAACACTTACCACAAAAAAAGGTTGCCCAAACGGACAACCTTTTTTATTACTTGCGGATGCTCTCCATCCACTGCATCATCGTCTCCTGCCAGATGGGTTTATACTTGAACGAATCGCGAAAACCCCAGCCGTGACCTCCCGAGGGGAGAATATTGATTGAGGCGGGGATACCCAGCTCCTTGAGTGCGTTGTAGAACTTGGTAGAGTTGATGGGGGGCACGCTCGCATCGTCGCTTGAGAGAATCATCAGCGTCTGCGGCGCATCCTTGCCAGCCACCAATTCGGGTGACCACTTGTCGGTCAGCTCCTGCGTGCGGCTCTTGCCCAAAAGGTAGTCGTACGAGCCCTTATGTGTCTGCTGCGGGTGACCCGTAATTACGGGGTAGAACAGCACCGCAAAGTCGGGACGCAGAGCTGCGCGAGCCGATGTATCGCCATTAGCCTTGAGGCAACCTACGGCTGTCGAAGCGGCCAGATGACCACCTGCCGAGAAGCCCATAATACCCAACTGCTTGATTGCAGCCTTACCGCGATACTCCTCCTTCATATAACGCAATGCCTCGGCAGCGTCCTCCATCGGCACCTGCGGGGTGTTGTTGGGCAGACGATATTTCAGTACGGCCGTTGTGATACCATTCTCGGCCATCCACTTGGCGTAGTCGTGGCCCTCGTGGCCCATAGCCAACAGACGATAACCACCGCCCGGGCAGATGACAACAGCCTGGCCCGTAGCCTTAGCGGGGTCGGCCTCATAGATGAATAGCTCGGCAACGTTGGTGTTCGACACACGCTCCTCGCCCTCGTCCTTGTCGGCACCTGAGAGGCCGTTCGAGTGGGGCGCTGTGGCGTTGTCCCATAATTTTATAGTCAAATCTTGTGCTTGTATATTCATAACACACAGCGACGCAATGGCCGCCAAAATAAATTTATTCAACATCGTTTTAGGTTCTAAGGTTTCTCGTTATTCCATCTTCAGGCGGCCCTTCACATACTCGCCAATGCGCTCCACGAAGTTGTAGCTGCCTGTGCCGGGTGCTGCCTCGCGCTGGAAGCAGTGAGGACGCAGAGCAAGGGTGTGCAGCTCGCACTGAATACCCATCGCGCGCATCTTCTCCCACACCTTCACCGAGTTCATCGCAGCCCAGCCGTCAGCGTCGCCGTGTACGAGGTACATAGGCGCAGTATCAAGGTCGAAGCTGAACTCGGGAACAAGCACCGCGCTGTCGGCATTGCCGCCCGTAGTGTTGTTCTTGTCCGCTCCGTCCGTAAGGGCGTATGCAGGGTAGATCCCAACACCCCACTGCACGTTGCAGGGCAATTTATCCACCTCGTCGATGGGGAGGTATGCCTGATGGCGTGAGCTGGTGACACCCATCAATGTGAGGTGACCACCTGCCGAGCTACCCATAATACCGATATTATTGCCATCGAGGCCATACTTCTCAGCCTGCGAGCGCACCAGACGAATGGCACGCTGCAAATCCTGCCAAGCTGTTGTATGCTTTGCAAGGCCGCTCTCCTTCGTTGGGCGGGGTGTGCGGTACTTCATCGTCACGACCGTAATACCCAGCTCGTTCAAGTGGCGGCGGATGGGTGCTACCTCAAAGCCATCGGGGTTATTGCCCGTATAGCTACCGCCCGAGTAGATAATCTGAATACCCTTTGTCTTGAGGTTCTTGGGCATATGCCACTCGATGTAGGGCTTGCACTGGTGCTCCTGATAGTCGGGCATCTTACCCTCGGGCCATACGTCCTGCGTAATCTTATCGGCGCGAGCATCGTCGCTGGCGTAGCGCTCCATCAGCACCTCATCCTTGCCCAACTCGCCCATATAACCCATCTGACGCATAAACTCTATGGTGCGCTCGAAGCCGAAGGCGCCGTGTCCCTTCTCGGGGTAGAGGTGCAACTCGGCAGGGACCTTCATCTCGCGCAGCTTGCGATAGACGAGTGTCGAGCCGTTGGGGCTGTATGGGTCACGACCTCCGTGCTGGAGGCTGATGGGGCAGGTCTTAGAGTCGAACTTGAAGACATCCGAAATCTTTACATCGATACCATAGCCGTCGCGTGTGGCGCGTGTGCCGTTCTCGGCATCGGTAGTGACGTAGGCGGGGGCATTTACGATAGCCCAGTTGATATGGCAGGGCACATCGTCCAGCTTATCCACTTTCGCGTAGGCTGGCGTCTGCGAGCTTGTGGCGAGCAGAAGAGCGAGGTGTGAGCCTGCCGACATAGAAATGACGCCAATCTTCTCGGGGTCATAGTCACGCTTTGCAGCCTCGTCGCGCACCATACGTACGGCACGCTGACCATCCTCCCACGCAGTCTGATAGATAGGAAGACCAACAGGTCGAGGAGTGCGATAGACGAAGTTTACTGTCTGGAAACCCAACTTGGTGAGCTCCTCGCGCCACATCTTGATAAGACCCACGTCGCAGCAGTTCTGATAGCTGCCGCCCGAGATGAGAATCATACAAGCGTCGTTATCCACCTCCGCAGCGGGATTTGCACCCCACTCGAGGTATGCCACGCGGTGCTTGTCGGCCTTGAAACCATCCTTGCCCGCCTCGTCAGTCATAGCGGCAATCTGATGACTCTGCGCATTAGGCATCTTGCCCTTGGGCCATACCGGTACGCGCTCCAATGCTGTTGCACCGAGAACGCTGAATACGCTAAATAGTAAAATTATCCACTTCCTCATAGCTGTGGTAGTTTAAGGTTTTACATTACAATGTTAATAATCTTGCCCTTAACGACAATAATCTTCTTCGCGGGCTTGCCCTCAAGCCACTTCTGCGCGCCCTCGGTCTTTACGATGTCGGCCTGAATGTCGGCAGGGTTCATATCCAGAGCGTAGGTCTGCTTGAAGCGCAACTTGCCGTTCACCATTACGGGATACTCGAAGGCGCTCTCCACCAAGTACTGCTCGTCGTGAGTGGGATATGCAGCATCGAAGATAGTCTCGGTGTGGCCCATAGCCTCCCACAACTCCTA
>CAYLRH010000105.1:0-5267 GCA_964385905.1 uncultured Alistipes sp. | reverse complement strand
GTCAGGATAGCCTCTATCACAGCATTGCGACGTGAGATAATCTTCTGTTCACTCTGCGGATCATGGCTTTGCGGCATCTGTCGCTCCTGTGCCTCCTCTTTGGGTTTGTCGAGCGTGGCCTCCGTAGCTGCCCCCATAAGGTTGGCAATAGAGAATCCTGCTATCGACGAGTGGCGTGTAGCCCTTGCGGGGCGACTTGCAGGGGTTATTGTCTGCTGCTGCGCACTCGGTTGAGTTGGCGTGGGTTCTGTCGGCTTTGTCGCTACGGGTGTTGACTGCATAGGAGCAGAAGCCTGTGCCGGTTGTGGCACCTGCATCGTACTGCCACCCGCAGGTGTTATTTTATCGGGAAGGTCGGGTAGGGGATAGCTTTCGTCTAAAGCGTCGGCGTCATTTTTTTTTTTGCCAAGACTTACAATCTTCATAAGTCCCAGCTCAACCAACAATCTCTGATTTGACGATTGCTTTATCTTTCCGTCTGCCTCTGTCAGAAGCGAGATAGCCCCAAACAGGAAGCCCGTGTCGCACATCTCGGCCTGACGACGATAGCGCTCCAGCAGTGTGCCCGTAAGCTCAATGAGTGATATGGCGGGACCCTTTGCTAAAAGCAGGTCGCGCATATGCTGATTCAGGCCGGCCATAAAGGTCTGGCCTGAGAAACCCTTTGCGAGCACCTCATCAAAGCGAATCAGCGCCGTGGTGTAATCACCCGCAAGCAGCAACTCGGTCATCGAGAAATAGGTGTCGTAATCCAGCACGTTCAGTGTCTGTGCCACCTCCTTGTATTGCAGCTTGGCGTTGCAGAACGACACGGCCTTGTCGAACATCGACAACGCATCACGCATACCTCCATCGGCCTTTTGTGCAATGAGGTTGAGCGACTCCTCGTCATACTCTACACCCTCCTTGTCGGCAATGTACTTGAGATATGCCACCGAGTCCTCCACGCGGATACGGTTGAAATCGTAGACCTGACAACGCGACAGGATGGTGGGGATAATCTTATGCTTCTCGGTAGTTGCGAGGATAAATATTGCGTGCTTGGGCGGCTCCTCCAGAGTCTTGAGGAAGGCGTTGAATGCCTGCTGTGAGAGCATATGAACCTCGTCGATGATGAACAGAGAGTATTTGCCTATCTGCGGCATGATGCGCACCTGCTCGATAAGCGAACGAATATCGTCCACCGAGTTGTTCGAGGCGGCATCCAACTCGTGAATATTCATCGAACGGCCCTCGTTGAAGGCGCGGCACGACTCGCACTCATTGCAAGCCTCCGCTCCTACGGGGTTAAGACAATTTATTGCCTTGGCAAAGATGCGCGCACACGTGGTCTTACCCACTCCACGAGGTCCGCAGAAGAGGTAGGCGTGTGCCAACTGACCACGCTCGATGGCATTCTTCAGCGTAGAGGTGATACTCTGCTGACCCACCACCGAGGCGAATGTCGCCGGACGATACTTTCTTGCCGATACAATAAACTCGCTCATAACTTTGCAAAGGTAGTAAATTTTTTAGAAGTAGGTTATGCTTGTGCCATTAAATTAATATTTCGACAACCGTAGGTTCTCCCTTTTAGGAGCCGTTTGCGGCGACCAGAGCCCCTGCCTGAGGCGGGGGTTGGGGGCAGATTTGTATATGCGGCTGGAAGCCGCAAGGTATGCCGAGAGAAGCAAGCGACCTGACCGTTAACTGAACCTATGATATGGATATATACTATACCTCGACAACCGTAACTTCAATACCTCGCTGCGTGAGCGCATCAAGCATATGGCGTGGGATACCAGAGTCGGTGATAATCTGGTCCACGTCCTCTATGGGGCATATGCGGCTGAATCCGCGGCGGCCGAACTTTGAGGAGTCGCACAGCACAATGGTCTTCTGCGCCGCACGAATCATGGCTCTATTCAGGTTGGCCTCCAGCAGATTGGTGGTTGTAAGACCATACTCAGGGTCCAGGCCGTCCACGCCGATAAAGAGCTTGCTACCGGCAAAATTCTCCATCTGACGCTCGGCATCACCTCCTACGGCTGAGAGCGAACTGTTACGCACGATACCTCCCAACTGTATAAGCTCGATGTTGCGGTCCCTCGATAAGACCGAAGCCACATTGAGTGCCGATGTGATGACGGTCAGGCGGCTACCCAACTCCTCGGTGTTAATCTCGCGTGCGAAGAATTGTACGGTAGTTCCCGAAGCGATGATAATCGAGTCGTTAGGCTCGATAAGGCGCACGGCCTGCTTGCCGATGGCTATCTTCTCCGAGGGGTACTGCTGCTCCTTGACATTCACATCGCGGTCGTTGATGTAGGGGCTAATCTTGATGGCCTTGCCGTGGGCGCGGTAGAGAACATTGTTACGCTCCAAAATAGATAGGTCCTTGCGGATTGTCACCTCCGATACGTTGAGCATGACCGATAGCTCGGTAACACTTACCGAGCCCTTACTCTCCAGTTCGCGTGTGATAAATTCGTGCCTTTCTGTGATATTCATCTTCTATACATTTTATTCTGTGCGTAAAGATAATAAAAATGCCGAAAAAACTTGCCTGTGTTTTGAAATAATAGTACTTTTGTTTCGGAGTGAAATATTTCTGCGTGGCCGCTTCTCGGAATTTGCTGCGCGGGATGCTCCTGACAACCGAAAAATTTACTTGAAAACGAAAAATAATTTTTATTATGCTCGAATTTTTTAATCCGCCTGCGCCCAAACCTCGCTTGGCGGCAGACAAGATTGACGGTGAGTATCGCCGTATGCGTCTGAAGGTATTTTTGGGAGCCTTTTTTGGTTATGCAGCCTACTACCTGGTGCGTAAAAACCTCTCGTTGGCAGCTCCCGATATGATTAAAGATGGCCTTTTGGATAAGGAGACAGCAGGTTTTGCTATGGCAGGTATCCCTATCGCCTACGCCTTCAGTAAGTTTTTGATGGGTAGCCTTTCGGACCGTTCGGATGCCCGCAAGTTCTTGGTTGTAGGTCTTATTATCGCTGCTACGGTGATGATGAGCGTGGGCTTGATTCCCTACTCTTCGTCTATCGCTGTAAATGGCGGTATCCTCTTCGCCTTTATGTTGGCAGTGGGTTGGCTCTCTGGTATGGGATGGCCTCCTTGCGGTCGTATTATGGCGCACTGGTTCTCGCAGAATGAGCGTAGTTTCAAGATGTCTATCTGGAACACATCACACAATACAGGTTCTGGTACTATGTCTTTGTTGGCGTCGGCCGGTATTGCAGTATTTACCGCTTTGGGTATCGCCGAGAGCTGGCGTGCAGCCTTTATCTTCCCCGCTGTTGTGGCTCTGTGTGTAGCTATCTTCTGCTGGTGGGCGTTGCGTGATACGCCCGAGTCGTGTGGTCTGCCCTCTATCGAGGAGTACCGTAACGACTACTCAAGCCGTAAGGCTGCGAAGGGCGAGGAGACGAAGATTCCCTTTCGCCGCTTGTTCGTTGACTATGTATTTAAGAACCACTTGTTGTGGATGATTGCGATGGCCAACGTATTCGTATATTTCGTACGCTACGGTATCAGCGACTGGTCGCCAACATACCTTCAGGATATGAGTATTATGACGGGCGATGAGAGCCGTTTGGCATTCTCTCTTTATGAGTACTCTGGTATTCCTGGTACAATCATCTGCGGTTGGATATCTTCACGCTTCTTCCAGGGCCGTTGCGCTCCCGTTGTGGTGTTGTACCTGGCTATGGTAACCATCGGCGTCTCGCTCTATTGGCAGGCGGCAACCGTTGCGGGCTTGCTCGGAGTGTCGGTAAGCACTATCGTTTACTGCGCATTGTCGATGACAGGTTTCTCAATCTACGGTCCTATCGCATTGATTGGTATTCAGGCCTTGAGCTTCGTGCCGAAGAATGCAGCAGGTACAGCGGCAGGTTTTGTTGGTCTGTTCGGTTATCTGTTGGGTGATGCAATCCTCTCGAAGATTGTTGTTGGACAGATTGCAGGTAGCTCACTTGGCTGGAACGCTATCTTCTGGATGTTTATCGTGGGCGCTATGCTGGCTATGATTATCAGCGCTATCACTTGGCGTAAGGAGTATAAGGTTATGCGTGAGCGTATGGCCCAGTAACTAAAATAGAATAACGTGTTATGCCACAGCAGGACAAAATGTCTTGTTGTGGCATTTTTTTTCTGCCATAGTGTGCCATATTTGCGCATGAATGTCCGATTTGGGCTTATGGCAAAGCTTTTGCGATGGTTGATGTAAACGAATCGGAAACAAACAAAACGATATACTATGAACATCAATTCACTTACAATCAAGGCGCAGGAGGCGTTGCAGACTGCTGTTACGCTTGCCCGCGATGCTGGCCAGCAGGCCGTTGAGCCACAGCATTTGCTTATGGCTCTTACGAAGGAGGATGATTCGCTCTCAAACTTTTTGTTGGGGCGCGTAGGTGTAAATGTACGTATGCTCAAGAGCGAGTTGCAGCAGGCCATTGATGCTCTGCCCAAGGTGTCGGGCGGCAATGGCGAACAGTATTTCTCTACCGACACGTCGAAGACTATCCAGCGTGCGGTGGATTTCACACGCACGTTCAACGATAAATATGCCTCTGTCGAGCATCTGTTGCTGGGCCTTGTTGCCGAGCGCGGTGCCGCATCGGATATGCTGAAACGTAATGGAGCCTCGGAGAAGGAGTTGATTGCCGCCATTCGCGAGTTCCGCAAGGGTGCAACGGTCGATTCACAGACCTCGCAGCAGGAGTTCAATGCGCTGGGTAAGTACGCCATCAATCTCAACGAGATGGCACGTGCCGGCAAGCTCGATCCCGTAATCGGTCGCGATGAGGAGATTCGTCGCGTGTTGCAGATTCTATCGCGTCGCACGAAGAACAACCCCATTCTTGTGGGTGAGGCGGGTGTCGGTAAGACTGCTATTGCCGAGGGTATTGCCCACCGTATTGTGAATGGCGATGTGCCTGAGAATCTTAAATCTAAGCTGATTTTCTCACTCGATATGGGTGCGCTGGTTGCCGGTGCGAAGTATCAAGGTGAGTTCGAGGAGCGACTGAAGGGGGTAGTGCAGGAGGTTATCGCCAGCGATGGTGAGATACTGCTCTTCATCGACGAAATTCACACCCTCGTGGGTGCGGGCAAGTCGAGCGGAGCGATGGATGCGGCCAATATCCTGAAGCCTGCCCTTGCGCGTGGTGAGCTGCGTACTATTGGAGCTACGACACTCGATGAGTTTCAGAAATATTTTGAGCAGGACAAGGCCTTAGAGCGTCGTTTCCAGAAGGTTATGGTCGAT
>CAYLRH010000104.1:0-5278 GCA_964385905.1 uncultured Alistipes sp. | reverse complement strand
GGTCTGCTACCATCTTCTCGGCGGGAGTACCCTTTGTGCTCTGCTTGTAGGCCTCGGTAGCCTTGTCAATCCACTCCTTAGACTCCACAACGCGCACCTCCCACTGCTGGGCATTCATGGCATTGGGGGCATTAATACCGCACTCCAACACCTGCTCCATCAATTCGCGAGGAACGGCTTGGTCCTTGTAAGCACGCACGCTGCGACGCGCCATAATATTTTCGATAACGGGATTCTTACACTCCTGACAACATTCGCTTTGTGCTGGTTGATTGTTTGTGCAGCCAATAGCGGCAAATAGGCCTATGGCCATAGCAAAAAATAACTTTCTCATATCTTTCTCTTGTTAAAGGTTACACTTATAGTACAAATATACAAATTATGGATGATAATAGGAATAGCAATAATGGGTTTTTACCCATTATTTTTTCTTTTGAGCCTATTACAATTCGCGCAAATCGACAATGCCGTTCATTACGGCATAGATGGTCTGGCGACCGATAGATTTAGAGCCAATCTTCTCGCTGATGTTGCGACGGTGGAAGATAACCGTAGGGGTAGAGATGTTGAGTATGTCGGCTATCTCCTTGTTGATGTAGCCTTTAACAATCAGAGCCAACACATCTTTCTCGCGTTGTGACAATACCTCGCTCTCCTCCTTATCCACGTGCGGATACATGCCGTGCGCCGAGTGCGCCGTGTTGTGCATCATCAGAAACACCTTCAACAGCTCGCGTTCGGGGCGGTGAATATCCACGCAGCGGAATCCATCAGGGATTTGCTCCTCACCCTCGGTAAGAATGATGCAACGGCGTTGTTGGGGTGCAAAGTAGGGCATATTGCCAAGGAGAATATCGGTGGCAATGAAGTAGTGAATCACCATCTCGGGCGCATCGTCCATAAACTCATCCATGGAGTTGTAGGCCATAATATCCACCTCGCGGAACATGCCTACAAAGGGGGCAATATCCGTAAGTATGGTTCGCATTGCCAGACAGCAGAGCGAATTGGGATGTATGACAGCTATTTTCGGGCGGTGATTCATATTGCAAAGATATGATTTTTCGCGTAAAGATAAAACTATAATTTATTATAGGTGTAGATATAAAAGGAGCTATCTGGCAAAATCTTGCCAGATAGCCTCTCTTCTATCTTTTACAGCCCATTATTTAGGCATATCGCACAGCTTCCAGCCATCGCGGTAGTTGTGCTTAATCATCTCGCTCACGAACTGCTTTGCGTTGATGGGGTCGGTGTAGGTCTTGTTGAATGTGGGGTGGCCATCCTTGATTGAGAAGCCATCCTCAATCATAATCTTCAACGTCTCGCTGTCGTTGATGTTGGTGAACTGCATGTTCTTGCCGTCCCACTCCAGAATCTTGTGCAGACCCTGCAAGCGAACAGCCAATACGCCCATTACGACCATCTCGTTGAAAGGACCTGCCTCCAAGAAGTTCGATGCCGTAGTCTTGCGTGTAGCCTTGCTCTCCTTACAAGCGCGAATCCAATCCTTACCGTGTGAGAGCTCAACGTGCAGTGCGCGGTTGGGCACCTTCGGCGTGCGACCTGATACGAGGTAGGGGTTACGGCCATCCTTACCGCATACCAAAATATCCTTCGTACCGTAGAAGATTGTTGCACCACCTGCTACGTTCAAGTCCTTACCCTGCTCCAGACCATCGGGACGCGGTGGAGTGATACCACCGTCGTACCAACGTACGGTAACCTCAGGAAGCTTGATGTTGTGAATCTTGCCGCGCTCGGGGAATGTATATGTAACCATCTGAGCCTGAGGTGCGCAGTCGGTCAGCAATGCTGTTGATGAGCCCTGTACCTTGGTAGGATAGCCCAAGTTAAGCGCCTTGAATGCGGGGTGTAGCACGTGGCAGGCCATATCGCCCAATGCGCCAGTACCGAAGTCCCACCATCCGCGCCAGTTCCAGGGCTGGTAGATGTTGTTATAGGGACGGAACTTAGCCGGACCGAGGAACAAATCCCACTTCAATGTGTCGGGAACTGCGTGTACCTCCTTGGGTGTCATCAAGCCCTGCGGCCAGATGGGGCGGTCGGTGAATGCCTCGACGTGAGTAACCTCGCCAATCTCGCCATTCCAAATCCAGTTACATACGGTCTCTACACCGATAGCCGATGAACCCTGATTACCCATCTGGGTTGCAACGCCGGTCTTCTCTGTAAGCTTGGTCAAGAGGCGTGACTCATATACTCAGTGTGTAAGAGGCTTCTCGCAATATAAGTGCTTGCCGAGATTCATTGCCTCCGATGCGATGATGGCGTGAGTGTGGTCGGCTGTAGCACACATGATAGCATCAAACTCGCCAGAAATCTTATCGTACATCTCGCGCCAGTCGTAGAAACGCTTTGCCTTGGGGTAGCGCTCGAAGATATGCTTCGAGTATGCCCAGTCGGTATCGCACAGAGCTACGATAGTCTCCTGCTCAAGATCCTTCAGTACGCTGGCACCGCGGCCACCGATACCAATACCTGCGATGTTGAGTTTGTCCGATGGAGCCTTATGACCAAAGGCAGCACCCATAACACTATTTGGAACGACGGTCATTGCAGCCGCTCCAGCAACCGTACTCTTCAGGAAGTCGGCGCGTGAAATTTTCTTAGACATAGTATAAGATTTTAGGTTTTACTGTAAATTTCAATTATCGCAAAGATACATTTTTTTTTCTTAATTTCCACTACAAAAAACTATCAATAGTGATAGTTGATGAGTGTAGCTATAAATTCTACCTTTGCCGACGTAAATTAAAAAATACTCAAATTATGATAATGAAAAGACTTTTTATGCTTTTGTCGTTTGTGGTGGCAGGCTCGACTTACCTCTATGCTGCCGAGCCAGAGAAGGCCGATACCACACTCCATGAGCATATAGCTATCGATCAAGTAGGTGTGTCGGTACGTATGCCAAAGCAGCACTTTGGACTTAAGTATCAGCCAATATCGTCAAGTGTTGTGGGTGGCAATCTGCTTAAGAGCGAACGGGTTATTTCGATTAAGGAGCTGTCGGCAATTATGCCAAACTTCTACCAACCCGATTACGGCTCAAAGATGACTTCTTCGATTTACGTTCGTGGCTTTGGTGCGCGTATCGACCAGCCTATTATCGGTCTTACGGTCGATGGTGTAACATACCTTAATAAGAACAATTACGACTTCGATATGCTGGATGTGGCTCGCGTGGAGTTGTTGCGTGGTCCGCAGAGTACGCTCTATGGTCGTAATACGATGGGAGGACAGATGAACGTATATACACTCTCGCCGATGAATTATCAGGGCGTGCGTGCCTCTTTGGAGTACAGTTCGGGCAATACTCTCCGTGCTAAGGCTTCGTACTATGGCCGTAGCGATAGTGGTAAGTTCGGCTTCTCGGCAGGTGGATATTACAACCGTACGGATGGCTTCTTCGATAATGCTTTCGATGGTCGCAATGTTGACTGGGGCGAGAGCAGTGGCGGTCGCTTGCGTTTGGTTGGCGATTTGGGCCGCGGCTGGGAGATTGACAATACGGCTTCGTTCGGATATAATTACGAGGGCGGTTATGCCTATGCGTTGTATAATGTCGAGATGGATGCGGTAGGCGATGTGAATTACAACAGCCCCAGCGGATATATGCGTTACAGCTTCAACGATGGCCTTGTGCTTTCTCACACCAATGATAAGATTAAGTTCACTGCAACGACCACCTATCAGTTTATGCACGACCGTATGCGTATGGATAACGACCTCACGCCCGCGTCACTCTTTACCTTGGAACAGGAGCAGAAGGAGCATGCCTTTACCGAGGATATTGTCCTCCGTTCGAACGATGCGTCACGTCGCTGGCAGTGGATTGTGGGTGCCTATGGCTTCTACAAGAAGATAGATATGGGTGCTCCCGTAACCATTCTGAAGGATGGAATCGATAATCTCGTGCTTGGCAATATGCCCGCAATGATTAAGAACCTGCTTCAGTTTGACCGCGAGAACCTTACCGTTGATAGCAACTTCGACCTCCCCACATACGGCCTTGCGCTCTACCACGAGTCGTCAATCAAGGCGGGTGAGCGTTGGCGCTTTACGGCAGGCTTGCGTCTTGATTATGAGGCATCGAAGATGAAGTATGACAACTACTCGGAGATGGGATATAAGATGGGTGCCATGCGTCCCGGAATGCCTGACATGATTCCCGACTTCCGTATCGTGAAGGTCCCCTTCAAGGGTGAGGAGAAGATGGATTATTTAGAGTTGTTGCCTAAGTTTGCTGTGAACTTTACAACGGGTGCGGGCGACCTCTATGCAACCGTTACACGCGGTTATAAGGCGGGAGGTTTCAATACCCAAATCTTCTCTGATATCTTGCAAAACAAGGTGAAGTCGGCTCTGATGAATGATGCCATGGCAGCTATGGGCCGTCCCTCGTCGGGTGGTGAGGAGTCACCCTACGACGCAGCATCGGTTACAACATACGACCCTGAGTATAGCTGGAACTACGAGGTGGGTGGTCACCTTCAGTTTGCCGAGGGCCGCCTGGGTGTTGATTTTGCGGCATTCTGGATTGAGTGCCGCGACCAGCAGCTCACCGTATTCCCTGAGGGTACAACAACGGGACGTATGATGTCAAATGCAGGTAAGTCGCGCAGCAAGGGAGTTGAGTTGTCGGTTAACTGGCGTCCCGTAGAGGGCCTGTCTGTAATCGGTAACTACGGCTATACGAATGCGAAGTTTGTGGAGTTTAACGATGGCCTGAACGACTATAAGGGTAACTATCTCCCTTATGCACCGCAGAATACCGCCTCGCTCGGCTTGTCATATCATTGGGCAATAAATCGCCGTGCGTTGGATGCAGTAGTATTTAACGCCTCATGGCAGGGTGCTGGTAAAATCTATTGGAACGAGGAGAATAGCCTCTGTCAGAATTTCTATTCGCAGTTGAACGCTTCGATAGAGTTGCAGAAGGGCGATTTCTCGCTTTCGTTGTGGGGACGTAACCTTACCGACACCGACTTCTACACATTCTACTTTAAGTCGATGAACAATAACTTCTATAACCACGGCAAACCTTGCCGCATAGGAGCAACGCTTTCGTTTGCGATGTAAGAGTTATAAAAAAGGTTGACCAGAACGGTCAACCTTTTTTATTCGAATAAATTCTTAAACTCTACTCTCATAGCTGCTAATTTCTTCTTTCTAACTTCTTCATCCATTACAACATCAATCTCTCTGTCGTGGTCTTTTTTAGATATTTCTCCTCTAATAAATTTTATTTCAT
>CAYLRH010000103.1:0-5305 GCA_964385905.1 uncultured Alistipes sp. | reverse complement strand
CCATACCGTTCTCGGCGATAAGGGGCATCAAGCTCTGTGAGAGCTCCTCAACAGTCTCGTTGAATGCCTCAGAGGGTGTGTGGCCATTCTGGCGCAATACCTCGTACTGAGCTGCGAAGATACCCTGGATAGCACCCATCAAAGTACCACGCTCACCTGTAAGGTCAGAGTAAACCTCACGCTTGAATGTAGTCTCGAACAAGTAACCTGAGCCTACGCCGATACCGAGAGCGATAACGCGGTCCCAAGCCTTGCCTGTTGCGTCCTGGAAGATAGCGTAGCTTGAGTTCAAGCCACGGCCCTGCAAGAACATACGACGAAGTGATGTACCTGAGCCCTTAGGAGCTACCAGGATTACGTCAACATCTGCGGGAGGAACGATACCTGTGCGCTCCTTGTATGTGATACCGAAACCGTGTGAGAAGTAGAGAGCCTTACCAGCTGTAAGGTGCTTCTTAACGGTGGGCCATACTGAAATCTGACCTGCATCTGAGAGCAAGTACTCGATGATGGTAGCCTTCTGGCATGCCTCCTCAATATCGAACAGAGTCTCGCCCGGTACCCAGCCATCCTCAACGGCCTTATCCCAACTCTTTGAATCCTTGCGCTGGCCTACGATAACGTTGAAACCATTGTCACGCAGGTTGAGCGACTGGCCGGGGCCCTGAACACCGTAGCCGATAACGGCGATAGTCTCATCCTTCAATGTCTCCAAGGCCTTTGCCAAGGGATACTCCTCACGTGTTACGACGTTCTCCTCAACGCCACCAAAATTCATCTTTGCCATAGTTGTAAATTTTTATAGTTTTTAATTTGAATAATCTATTTATTATCTTGTTCCAAATTCTTTTGGTACTCTTTTACATAGTCGAGATACTCGTCCAACAGCTCACGACGCGATTTGATGATTGCCACAGGTCCTGAGCATACGAACTGATGTAGCCCATACGGTGCGAGCATCTGGTATAGCTCGTTAATCTCCTCCTTGTGCCCCGTCTTCTCAAGAACGATGAAATCGTCATGAATATCCAGGATGCGAACGTTGTGACGACGTACCATATCCTCCACGTTGCGGCTACGTTGTACCTTGTAGAGTGCTAACTGCTGGAGCACCACCTCATTGGGTGAGTAGCAGAACACCTTCAGCACGTCAATCTTCTTCTCAATCTGCTTTACAAGGTTTGCAACCTTCTCCTCGTCATTCTTCACTAGGATGGTATATTTGTGGATACCCTTGATGGCCGACTCCGAAACCGTTAACGACTCGATATTTACGTTGCGATGGGTAAATACGGTTGTGATTTGACTCAACAGACCCACCTTGTTCTCTGAAAATACGGTTATGATAAACTCCTTCTCCATTGCTTTTGTGTTTGTTGGTTTACTCCAATCGTATATTGTGTACGGGCTGTCCTGCCGGCACCATCGGGAATACGTTCTCCTCCTTCTCGACTCTTACCTCTAACAAGAATGCGCCCTCGGTGTTGTGCATCTCCTCAATTGCATCGGCCAAATCCTCATGACGCTTTACACAGCGGTAGGGTATGCGGTTTGCCTTTGCCAAAAGCTCGAAGTCGGGGTTGGTGAGCTCGGTGAACGAGTAGCGGCGATTGTAGAATAGCTCCTGCCACTGGCGTACCATGCCCAAGAAGCCGTTGTTCATCAGAACAATCTTCACACCCACCTGCGACTGGTATATCGTACCCAGCTCCTGCGAGGTCATCTGCAAGCCTCCATCACCCACGAATAGGCACACATCTCTCTGAGGAGCGCCAATCTTTGCTCCGATGGCTGCGGGAAGACCGAAGCCCATAGTGCCCAGACCACCCGATGTGATGATGCTGCGCGAATGCTTGAAGCGGAAGTAGCGCGACGCAAACATCTGCTGCTGGCCTACATCGGTGACAAGAATAGCATCGTCAAACTGCTTTGCCACGGCATCTACCACCTCACCCATGCGCAGATGCTCTCCACGAGGCTCAATGGCGGGCTCGATTACATCCTCACGCTCAATGTTTGAACATACGCGGAACTCATCAATCCATGCCGAGTGGTTATTGGGGGTAATCTTCTCGGTGAGCATTGGCAGAGTTCGCTTTACGTCACCCATCACGGGAACATCGGCATATATAATCTTATTTATCTCGGCGGGGTCAATCTCCAAGTGGATAATCTTGGCATTCATACCAAATTGTGTGGGGTCGCCCGTCACGCGGTCATCGAAACGCATACCGATGGCAATCAAAAGGTCGCAATCGCGATTCTTGATGTTGGGACCGTAATTGCCGTGCATACCCAACATACCGACATACTGCGGATGGTCGGTCGGCAGAGCGGACAAGCCCAAGAGCGTAGAGGCTGCGGGGATACCGCTCTTCTCCAGGAACTCCTTCAGCTCCTGCTCTGCGCCACCCAAGATAACTCCCTGGCCTATCAATGCCATGGGCTTGCGAGAGAGATTTATCAGGCGTGCAGCCTCCAGTATCTGGTTGTTGTCAATCTCGTGGTGGGGAATGTAGCTGCGGATAAACTTCATGGGCTTGTAATCGAAGTCCATCAAGCCATTCTGCGCATCCTTCGTGATATCAACCACAACGGGACCAGGACGACCGCTCGAAGCGATGTAGAATGCCTTGGCAATAGCTTCGGGAATATCCTCGGCACGTTTTACCTGACAATTCCACTTCGTGACAGAGTTGGTAATCTCGATGAAGTTAATCTCCTGAAAAGCATCCGTTCCGAGAGTGCTTGAGGCTACCTGACCGCTGATAAGCACTACGGGCGTTGAGTCGAGCATAGCATCAGCCAAACCTGTTACGGTGTTTGTTGCTCCCGGACCCGATGTTACGATGCAGACTCCAGTTTTGCCTGTGGCGCGTGCATAGCCCTGCGCTGCGTGCAAAGCACACTGCTCGTGACGTACGAGGATGTGGTTAATCTGCTCGCGATAATCGTAGAGGGCATCATATACGGGGATGATAGCACCTCCTGGGTAGCCGAAGATTGTATCTACGCCCTCAGCAAGAAATGAGCGGATTACTGCCTCCGAGCCCGAAATGCGGGGTAAATCCCTCTTCTGTTGAGGTGTGGTATTATCTGAAAAACCTGAAAAAGCCATATTTAGTTTGGTTGTAGTGTGTTCTTAATTACTCTTCGGGGACAATTCTTACTGCACCCTGATCGGCCGACGAAACCAGCAGTGAGTAGGCACGCAGCGATTGCGGTACTACGCGGTCGCGGTTTTGTGGCTTGCGGATTGTCCATGCCGCCATACGCTCGGCCATCTCCTCGTCGCTGATGCGGAGGTTGATTGAGCGGGCAGTGATGTCAATGTCAATCATATCGCCATTGCGGATAATGCCAATCTCTCCACCCGAAGCTGCCTCAGGCGATACGTGGCCGATTGAAAGACCTGATGTGCCACCCGAAAAACGACCATCGGTAATCAGTGCGCACGCCTTGTCCAAGTGCTTCGACTTGAGGTAAGAAGTGGGGTAGAGCATCTCCTGCATACCGGGACCTCCCTTGGGACCCTCGTAGCGAATAACCACCACGTCGCCAGCCTCAACCTCGCCACCGAGGATTCCGTTCATAGCCTGCTCCTGCGACTCGAAAACCTTTGCCTTGCCGCTGAACTGCATCAACTCCTGTGCTACGCCGGCAGTCTTCACGATGCAACCCTTGCGGGCGATGTTTCCTGTAAGTACGGCCAGACCTCCGTCGCGGAAGTAGGCGTTGTCCATATCGCGGATGCAACCCTCGGCATGGTCGGTATCCATCTCCTTGTAGTATGTTGCCTGTGAGCCCATCACGCGGCTGTAACGGTTGGCGGGGGCACTGAGATATATCTTGCGAGCCTCCTCTGAGAAATTCTCCGAGCCGTAGTAGTAATCGTTCAACGCCTCACCCAGCGATGCGTAATCAACACGCTTTGCCGCAGTGTCTATAAGACCATTCTTTGCCAACTCACCCAGGATACCCATGATGCCACCTGCGCGGTTTACATCCTGCACGTGGTAGTGTCCATTGGGTGCAACCTTACACAATACGGGAATTTTACGTGAAAGACGGTCGATATCGGCCATTGTGAAATCTACGCCTGCCTCATGAGCTACGGCCAAGAGGTGGAGTACGGTATTTGTCGAGCCACCCATGGCGATATCGAGCGACATAGCATTCTCGAAGGCAGCCTTTGTGGCGATTGAGCGGGGCAGAACAGAGTCGTCACCCTCGAAATAATATTTTTTAGCATTCTCAACAATCAACTTCGCAGCCTTTGCAAAGAGCGCCTTGCGATTCTCGTGCGTTGCTACGATTGTACCGTTGCCCGGCAGAGCCAAGCCGATAGCCTCGTTCAAGCAGTTCATAGAGTTTGCCGTAAACATACCTGAGCATGAGCCGCAACCTGGGCAGGCGCAAGCCTCAATCTCGTCGGCATCCTCGTCCGAGCAGTTTTCGTCGGCGCTGAGCACCATTGCGTCAATCAGGTCGGCACCGCGTCCGCGGAAGTTACCGGCCTCCATAGGACCTCCCGATACAAATACGGTGGGGATGTTCAGACGCATCGAAGCCATCAGCATACCCGGCGTAATCTTGTCGCAGTTGCTGATGCAAACCAATGCATCGACCTTGTGGGCATTGGCCATATACTCCACCGAGTCGGCGATAATATCACGCGAGGGGAGTGAATAGAGCATACCGTCGTGTCCCATGGCGATACCATCATCGATGGCGATGGTGTTGAACTCGGCTGCAAAACAGCCCTGCTCCTCGATGAGTTGCTTTACATATTGACCTATCTCGTGCAGATGTACGTGGCCAGGGACCATCTGTGTAAATGAGTTGGCGATACCGATTACGGGCATACCCATCTGCTCCTTCTTCATTCCGTTTGCGCGCCACAAGCTTCTGGCTCCTGCCATACGGCGACCTACGGTCGTGATGGCGCTTCTTAACTGGTTTTTCATCTCAAGTCGATGTTTTGTAGTTCAAAAAAGCCTCTCTCCAACAAGGAGAAAGGCTTATATAATACACGATTAGCAATATACATACAACCTTTCTCCCGTTATCTGCACAAGACCACGAGAATTAGGCTAATAATGATATGCAAACCTGAGTACATAAATTCCTGTTTTTTTTGTTAGTGCAAAAATAAAAGTAAAATTTATTAAAAACAAGAATTTTTCATACTTTCTTGCATATAAATCGCATCGCTTGGCGTGTGTTTTATTTTATACGCCTGATTTTTAGCGTTATAAAAATGAATATCGATGAATATATATTCGTAACAAAGTGTAACCCGACT
>CAYLRH010000102.1:0-5313 GCA_964385905.1 uncultured Alistipes sp. | reverse complement strand
GGATTGAACTCGTGACCTCTTCCTTACCAAGGAAGTGCTCTACCACTGAGCTACATCAGCCTTTAACCCTTTCGAGCGGTGCAAAAGTAGGAAACAAAATTGAATCAACCAAAAAATCCGGCCTATTTTTGCATTTTTTCATCAAAAATCACGCTCATCAAGCTAAAGAGATTTGCCGACTGCTCAGTTTCTTACGCTCAAACCTCCCAATAGGTCATATTATTAGACACTATGCCAACCATATACAGCCTGTTTGCCCAGCTCCTCCTCGATGCGCAGCAGCTGATTATATTTGGCCATACGATCCGAGCGGCTTAGCGAGCCAGTCTTTATCTGACCACTATTTGTAGCCACGGCAATGTCCGCGATGGTGGCATCCTCGGTCTCGCCCGAACGGTGGGAGGTGACAGTTGAATACCCATGACAATGAGCCATATCTATCGTATCGAGAGTCTCCGAGAGGGTACCTATCTGATTCACCTTTATAAGAATAGCATTTCCGCATCTCTCTTTTATGCCGCGTCCGAGGAACTCAACATTTGTAACAAACAAATCATCTCCAACCAATTGGCAGCGGTCGCCGATACACTCGGTGAGCTTACGCCAGCCATCCCAATCATTCTCGGCCATACCATCCTCAATGGAATCAATAGGATATTTCGTAACAAGTCCCTCAAGATAGGCTACCTGTTCATCGCGCGAGCGCTGCTTACCCCGCTCACCCTCGAACTTCGAGTAGTCGTAGATTCCATCGTGATAAAACTCCGACGAGGCACAATCCAGCGCAATGGTTATATCCTTACCAGCCTCATATCCCGCGGCAGCAATGGCGGTAAGTATCAAATCCAGAGCCTCCTCCGCGCCATCCAACACAGGAGCAAAGCCGCCCTCGTCACCCACGGCAGTGCTCAAACCCCGCTTATGCAGTACACTCTGCAATGCATGAAAAACCTCGGCTCCCATACGCAACGCACGGCTGAACGTTGTCGCACCTATGGGACGAATCATAAACTCCTGAAAGGCGATAGGGGAATCGCTATGTGAGCCGCCATTGATGATATTCATCATCGGCACAGGCATGATGTATGTGTTCACGCCTCCAATGTAACGATACAGCGGAGTGTTGAGATATGCCGCAGCAGCCTTGGCCACAGCCAACGAAACACCGAGGATAGCGTTTGCGCCGAGGTTGGATTTACTCTTTGTACCGTCCAGTTCTATCATACGATGGTCGATACGGCGCTGCTCAAGCGATGAAAAGCCCACCAATGCAGGACCGATGATGTTGTTTACATTCTGCACCGCTTGCAGAGTTCCTTTACCACAATAGCGCGACTTATCGCCATCGCGCAGCTCCAGCGCCTCGTTCTCACCCGTTGATGCTCCCGACGGGACAGAGGCCCGCCCCGTAACGCCCGACTCAAGTACAACATCCACCTCCACGGTGGGATTTCCGCGCGAGTCAAGAATCTCGCGTGCAATGATTTTTTCGATTCTCATGATAGAAAAGTTATTATATCAACTTAAATATTTACACTTTTTGGTTATCAGCTCCGTCATTTTATGGTTATTACCAGAATTAAGCCTATTTTTGTCACATCGAATCATACATATATTAGAATTGATGCAAAACAGTGTTAAACCCTCCATTACAGCCCTATTGCCATTGGCTGTATTTTTAGGAATATATCTCATAGGCTCTACCGTGGCAGGCGACTTCTATAAGATTCCTATCACCGTAGCGGGCATGGCCGCCTCGATTGTAGCTATACTCATGACACGTCGCCCTATATCAGAGAGCATTGGCGACTACTCTCGCGGAGCTACCGATGTGAATATCATGCTTATGATATGGATATTCGTTCTCGCCGGAGCATTTGCCGCCTCAACAAAGGCCATGGGGGCCGTTGATGCCACCGTAGCCCTCACGCTGAAGATTGTCCCCGAGGAGTTTCTGCCGGCAGGAATATTCGTTGCGGCATGCTTCACCTCAATATCCATAGGCACATCCGTAGGCACCATCGTTGCCCTCACCCCCATAGCATCAGCCATCGCCACGCAAACGGGATGCGACACGGCATGGATTGTGGCCATCGTGGTGGGTGGCGCGCTATTTGGCGATAACCTCTCTTTCATCTCCGACACCACCATCGCTGCTACTCGCACGCAGGGCTGTTCGATGCGCGACAAGTTTCGTACCAATGTGCTTATCGTAACTCCGGCAGCTATCATCACACTGCTCATATACACCTTCTCGCATCAGCAGACGCTAAACTACATCCCCCCGCAGGAGATGGCCCCGTGGTACACCATACTACCCTATCTGCTTGTATTGGTTACGGCCATCGCAGGCATGAATGTGCTGAAGGTCTTGACATTAGGCATCATCTCATCGGGCATTATTGGTCTCCTTTGCGGCAATCTGACTCTTTTGGATTGGTTATCGACAATGGGACAGGGCATCGACTCGATGGGACAGCTAATCATCATCACAATGATGGCGGGAGGTATGCTGGAGATGATACGTCTGAATGGCGGTATCGAATATATCATCTCACGCCTCACATCGCGTGTACGTTCACGACGTGGTGCTGAAGCGTCGATAGCCTCATTGGTGGTCTTTGCCGACATCTGCACAGCAAACAACACCGTAGCCATAATATCGGTCGGTTCCATCGCACGCCAAATCTCCGAGCGTTTTGGTATCTCACCACGCCGAACAACCAGCCTGCTCGACACATTCTCATGTTTCATACAGGGAATCATCCCCTACGGCGCACAGCTGTTGATGGCTGCAGGCCTGGCCGCCATATCTCCCGTGGAGATTGTTCCTCACCTCTACTACCCGATGATTATGGGCGGTTGTGCAATCGTGGCAATCCTGCTGCAATGGCCCCGTTACAACGATAAGTCGTAAGGTTTGAGCAACTTTCGTGAAAAGATTTTGAAAAAACGACAAAAAACATATATATTTGCACGTATATTTGGTATGATATATCCGAATTTCAAACAAATATTTTAAAATTAATCAATTATGAAAAAGTTTTCTACACTTTTGATGGCCGCAGTAGCTTTGTTGATGGTTGCTTGCGGTGGTAACGCACAGAAGAAGGATGGCCAGTGCTGTGGCGGCTGCGAGGGTAAGTTGCCTATCGCACTCCAGCTCTACACTGTACGTGGCGACATGGAGCAGGATTTCAAGGGTACTCTCCAGAAGGTTAAGGCTTTGGGTTACGACGGCGTTGAGTTCGCAGGCTTGTTCAACAACGCTCCTGCTGACGTTAACGCAATGTGTAAGGAGATTGGCTTGGAGCCTATCTCAGCTCACGTGCCCTTGGCAGATATGTTGGCTGATGTTGACAAGGTAATCGCAGACTACAAGGCTGTTGGTTGCAAGTACATCGTAGTTCCCTACGTAACTGAGGAGCGTCGTCCCGGTGGTGACAAGTTCTTCCAGATGGTTGACGAGATTCGCGCTATCGGTGAGAAGTGCAAGGCTGCAGGTCTTGTATTGCTCTACCACAACCACGACTTCGAGTTCAAGAAGTTGGAGAGTGGCGAGTATGGTTTGGATTACCTCTACGCTAACGTTTCTTCAGACCTCTTGCAGACTGAGTTGGATCAGTGCTGGGTTAAGTACTCTGGTTTGGATCCCGTTGAGTACTTGAAGAAGTACACAGGCCGTGCTCCCGTTGTTCACCTCAAGGACTTCCACATCGAGGGTAAGCAGGAGGGTGACCCCTACGCTTTGATTGGCTTGAACGAAAACGAGACTAAGAAGTCTTCAGCTTTCGAGTTCCGTCCTTTGGGTAACGGTGTTCAGGATATCCCCGCTATCATCGCAGCTGCTAAGGAGGCTGGTAGCAAGTGGTTGGTTGTTGAGCAGGATCAGCCCTCAATGGGTAAGACTCCTATCGAGTGCGCTGCAACCAGCATGGAGTACTTGAAGTCAATCGGTGCTGTTTGCGCTGAGTAAGCCCTTCGGCATATAAAGTTAAATCCCGACCTTCCGAGGTCGGGATTTTTTGTTTAGCAATAAGAGAATCTACACAAACTCTATCTCGTATGCGCAACCTTTGTAGCCAGCGCCGACGGTGTATTGGATAGCAGTGGGAGAGAAACGCTCTTGATAGAAGACGTGTGTGTGGCCACACAAAATAGCCTTCAGCAGAGGCTGTTGCTTAAGCCAGGCAATAAACTCGAGTGTCGGCTCGTCGGCTCGTTGCTGAACACTTCGATTACGCCACTGCTCCGATACAGGTCGACTGGGGTCATGCTCATAATTCTTGGTAATCTCCAACGGAGCGCCCGTAACATATCCTGCCCTACCCTTATTTCCAGCCAATATCGAACGACACTGCTCAGGAGTATATAATGGAACGTGGCACATCAAGACGATGGGCAATCCCTTCGCAACCTCTTGCTGCATAAGCTCATGCTGTTTAGCCGTTATATTATAGTACACATCGTCAATAGCCACAAAGTTAACGCCATTGACCACCTGCGAAGCGAAGGTCAGGTCATTGGGATATGCCGCCTGCACCTTTCCATAGCTCTGTGCCTTATACGCTGCATCCTCCTTTGCCTCACCCACATACTGCGAATACTCGTGATTACCCGCCGAAGCAAACCATGGGCCAATGCCCAACTGTTCAGTGATAAACTCCACATTCGCATCGCTGACAAAGTCCTGCAAATCGCCCGTATGCAGCAACGTAAGATTCTTCTCACGCGCATAGCGGATAGCCACATCAAAATAGTGTTCCGCCCACGGGAATATTCGCGAACGCGATGCTGCAAGTTTTATCTTACGGTCATTATCGCGGCCATCAACACGCGTGAGATGCGTATCCGAAATATGCAGAGCCGAGAAGGGAGTTGCGGCTCCCACGTTGATTGTTATCTTACGCAAATCCTTGAAATCATCTGGACCCAAGATAGGCTCCGACATACGTGCAACGGCCTTATCGGGCAGTTGTGAGGCAAGTAGCACACCTCCGAATAGTTTTAAGAAATCGCTTCGTTTCATAGCGGCAAATTTTACGTTACACAAATATAGCAAAAAAGGGGCGTAGGCACAATCTCTCCACAATAAAAAAGCGCAACTCCCCGAAGGGAATTGCGCCTTAAAGATATCTCACAATGGCTTATGCCATCATATCTCGTAATTAAGCTGAAGCTGCATCCTTCTTGCGTGACTTCTTAGCACCCTTAGCAGCCAAAGCCTTATCGACCTCAATCTCGAAGTCTGACAATACGTTCATGTAGTTGATGAACGCCTCATAAGATGAGCCATAGGGGTTGAAGTATGAG
>CAYLRH010000101.1:4686-5377 GCA_964385905.1 uncultured Alistipes sp. | reverse complement strand
TTGGTTAATATAAAAAAATAAGTGGTTTCAAAATTGGTCATTCGCGAAATCAAGTGGTCAGCCCGATTTCGGGTGGTGATTTGCTGTAAAGTTTATTGGTCAGGTCCACTTTGGGCAGTCAATCACTAAGCGAATTTATACAAAATAAATCCGTTAACCAAATATTTTTAACCTCAAAAGTTCAGCACCAATGCCCTCGTTGTGCGACATTTAGACAAGAATTGTTCTATATTTCTATATTACTGAGAATAAATAAAATAGCACGTTTTTGCCGCCTTGAAGTAGTCTGTGGCAGGGGTTGTGATTGATTATGTACTGTCATGTTTATGGTTAAATAATTTAACTGGGGGGGGGTAGTGCAGGGAATTGCTCAATGAGCGTGAGTGTTTTTTGATTTTTTAACTTTGATTTGATTTTGATAAAACCTCCGATTATGGGTTTGTGCCGATGTTGTCGGCCACTCTTTTTTCAGCCTATTTTATGGGTGATTTTTCTGCTGTGAAAATTTGGAAAAAAATTTTTCTCGAAATGCGATTTTTTTTCTTCCCGATGCAATTTTTCTCGCAAAAAACGGGTGAAACGGAAAAAATGGTTGCTGAATCGACCTATTGGCGAGCTGAATTGACGTTAACGGTTGCACTGATAATAGGTGACGGCTCTTTGAAAAAAAGAAAATTCTTCCTATTTTTGA
>CAYLRH010000101.1:0-4676 GCA_964385905.1 uncultured Alistipes sp. | reverse complement strand
TATAAATTATAAGGAGTGATGAAGAAGATAACCGTTGCCGTGGACTCGTTTAAGGGCTCGCTCTCGTCGTGTGAGGTGGCCGATGCTTTTGAGGTGGGATTCAAGCGGGTGTTCCCCGCCTGCGAGGTGTGTAAAGTGGGTATTGCCGATGGAGGTGAGGGGCTTGTCGATGCGCTTGTGCAGGCGCTTGGCGGAGAGTATGTCGAGCTTACGGTTGCCGACCCGCTGATGCGACCGGTGACGGCGCGCTATGGTATCGTAGATAATGGAGCTACGGCTGTGGTTGAGATGTCGGCTGCGAGTGGCCTGCCTCTGCTTGCTGAGCAGGAGCGTAATCCGCTAAAGACAACAACCTACGGAACGGGAGAGATGATTGCCGATGCGCTTGGTCGCGGGTGTCGTAAATTTCTTGTCGGCATAGGCGGCAGTGCCACCAACGATGCGGGCGTGGGTATGTTGCGGGCTTTGGGCTTTCGTTTCTTGAATGCCGCTGGCGAGGAGCTTATGGGTGGCGGCGAGATATTGGAGCAAATATCAACCATCGACAATAGCTCTGTAATTGAGGGGTTGGCCGAGGCTCAGTTTACGGTTGCGTGCGATGTGACCAACCCTATGTATGGCGTGGAGGGCGCAGCATATGTCTTTGCGCCACAGAAGGGTGCTGATGCGGCTATGGTGGAGCGTCTGGATGCAGGCCTGAGGAGCTTTGCAGAGGTCGTGAAGCGATATAATGGCGAGGATATATCAGCCGTTGCGGGCGCAGGTGCTGCTGGAGGTATGGGCGGAGGCTTCAAGGCTCTGCTCGGGGCGCAACTGCAACGCGGAATAGATATGGTGCTTGCGGCCATGCATTTCGATGAGATAATCGCAGGTAGTGACCTCGTAATAACAGGTGAGGGGCGCTTGGACCGTCAGACGGTGATGGGTAAGGCTCCGAGCGGTGTGTTGCGTATGGCTCGCGAGCAGGGTATCCCTTGTGTGGCCATCGGTGGTGCTGTGGAGATGTGTGAGGAACTGGCCGAAAGCGATTTTGCTGCTATCTTCCCGATTATATCTGCTCCGATATCGCTGGAGCGTGCCATGCAGAGTGATGTGGCCGCGGCAAATGTCGTGCGTACAGCCATGCAGATAGCCCGATTGTTGAATGTAAATATCTGATATAGTTATGAATAGTGCTTTAGGTGCCATCGTTGGTCTTGTGGTGGCTATTGTTCTGATTATCCGTCGTTTTTCGCCCGTTTACAGCCTTCTGCTGGGTGCCGTTATAGGTGGTTTGCTGGGTGGCATGGGACTTGACGGAACGGTCGGAAATATGATTTCGGGAGTAAAGGATATTACGCCTGCCATTGTGCGAATCATCGCTGCGGGAGTGTTGTCGGGAGTGCTTATCAAGACTGGTGCTGCGGCCTCGATTTCCCATACTATTGTCAACCGCTTGGGCGATAAGCATGTCTATCTGGCGTTGGCCCTGTCGACGATGCTGCTGACGGCTGTGGGAGTCTTTATTGACGTGGCGGTTATTACGGTTGCTCCCATTGCCATTTTGGTGTCGGAGCGTATGGGTATAGGCCGATTTGGAATGTTGCTTGCCATGATTGGTGGTGGAAAGTGCGGAAATATCATCTCTCCCAACCCCAATACCATCATCGCAGCCGAGAATTTCGGCGCGCCCTTGTCTTCTGTGATGTTGGCAAATGCAGTGGCGGCTGTGGTGGGACTTATAATTACGGTATATCTTATCCTGCCGTTGTTGTCGCGACGAGATAGGAAAAACGTTTCGGGCTTGCAGCAGCAAAATGTCAAAGATGAGTCGCTGCCCTCGTTCTGGGCGAGCGTGTCGGGCCCTATTGTGGTTATGGCATTGCTGATGTTGCGCCCCGTGGCAGGTGTTGCTATCGACCCGCTGATTGCTCTGCCCGTGGGAGGTATTGTGGGAATATGTGCTACGCGTCAGTGGCGACGTACGGCCGAGAGTGTCAGCTATGGCTTGGAGAAGATGTCTGTCGTGGCGGTGTTGCTCGTAAGTACGGGAGCTATTGCAGGAATCATCAAGGCCTCTACTCTGACCGATATGCTTATCTCGTTTTTGGGCGATGGCTCGTCGGCACAGGTGCTGCTGGCTCCGCTGTCGGGTGCTATAATGTCGGCTGCTACGGCCTCTACTACGGCAGGAGCTACCATTGCCTCGGCCTCATTCTCGCAGGCGATATTGGCTTCGGGCGTCTCGGCGGTGTGGGGTGCTGCATTGGTGAACGTGGGAGCTACGGTGCTGGACCACCTGCCGCACGGCTCATTCTTCCACGCCACGGGAGGTGCTGTTGAGATGGGTATCAAGGAGCGACTGAAGCTTATTCCCTACGAGTCGCTGGTGGGTCTGGTGCTGACGCTCTGTTCGGTAGTGGTATATCTTATAGTGCGATAATTATCGTTTGACGTGGTTGCGGGAGATAAATAATAGCCGGATATGCTATTTTTTCGCAAAAATGGTAGTATTTCTAAAGATTTTTGATGATATTTGCATTATCATTACCCAAATAAAATGCATAAGTTTGATTATATAATCGTCGGTAGCGGACTCGCCGGATTGTATGCCGCCTACAAGGCATCAATGAAGGGCAGTGTGGCGGTGATAACCAAATCATTCCTGCGCGAGAGTAATTCGTTCAACGCACAGGGCGGAATTGCTGCTGTGACATCTAATGACGATAATCCCGAAATACATAAATCAGATACCCTTATCGCGGGCCGAGGCTTGTGCGAAGATACAGCGGTGGATATTCTTGTGAACGAGGGCCCCGACCGTATCGACGAGATTATAGCCGACGGCATGAAGTTCGATACCGAGAACGGCTCTTTGGCTTTGGGCCTGGAGGGCGGACACCACAAGCGTCGTATCCTGCATGCTGGCGGCGACGCTACGGGTCGCTGGATTACCGAGTTTGCCATCTCGAAGGTTCTGGAGCGCGATAATATCAAGATATTTGAAAATACGCTTTTGCTCGATTTGCTCGTTGCAGATGGTACGTGCTATGGTGTGCGCTGCTGGAGCGAGAATGAGGAGTTGCAGGCCGAGAGTGAGGGCAGCGAGGTGATGCTCTTTGCCAACCATGTCTTCCTTACTTCGGGCGGTGCTTCGGCCATCTATGCCCGCACAACAAATCCCCAGACTACGATTGGTGACGGTGTGGCCATTGCCTACAAGGCGGGTTGCCGCATCATAGATATGGAGTTTATCCAGTTCCACCCATCGGGATTGTATCTCAAGGACTCTTCGCGTGCTTTCCTCATCAGCGAGGCGGTGCGAGGTGAGCGTGCCCACCTTTTGGGTAAGGACGGTAAGCGTTTTATGGTGCCTATCCACGAGCTGGCTGAGCTGGCTCCGCGCGATATTGTGGCGCGTTCGATATATAAGCAGATGCAGGCAGATGGTATGCCTTATGTTACCCTGTCGCTCAAGCATCTCGACAAAGAGATGATTCTCAAACGTTTCCCCGGCATATATGCCCAGTGCAAGGAGTTTGGCTACGACCTCACGCAGGAGATTCCCGTAGCGCCCGCAGCGCACTACTCAGTCGGAGGTGTTCTTTCGAATAGTAATGGCCGTACCGATGTCAAGCGTCTGTATGTCTGCGGCGAGGTGGCTGCAACGGGTATTATGGGTGCTAATCGTTTGGCCTCTAACTCATTGATTGAGTGTTTGGTCTTCGCCAACCGTGCTGTGGAGGATAGTGTTAAGGTGGGAGGAGTTGAGCAGTTCCCGCACTTTGACAAGCAATATAGCAGAGATGAGAACAATGCCCCGCTCTATGCCGATTTGAAGGCGCAGGTGTCAGATATTATGAATGGCCACGCGGGTATAATCCGTAGCGAGGAGGGCCTGAAGCAGGGCTTGCAGAAGATAGAGCAGTTGAGAAACGTAATCAAGCAGAAGCAGGATGAGCGTGGTGGCGAGCAGAACAGAGAGTACTACCTCGAGGCTTCGCGTCGTCTGTTGTGCGTGGCACGCCTGATTATGTCGCCCGCATTGCTACGTGAGGAGAGTCGTGGTGGTCACTACCGCGAGGACTTCCCTTGTGCCGATGAGGCTTTTGCTCTGCACTCGGTGCAGCGTCGTGGCGAGCAGATTGCAACTGCGCCAGTAAATAGTAACTATTTTAATTTTTAAGCGAAATATGCAGTACGAGAACTTAATCAACAAGCTCCTCGACCTCGGTATCGAGGAGGATATCAACACAGGTGATATCACCACCGAGTCTATCATCCCCGAGTCGATGAACGCAGCGGCTACAATGACCGCCAAGCAGGACGGAGTTATTTCGGGTCTGGAGATTGTGAAGATGGTTTACGACCGCTTCCAGAAGGATGTTGTCTTTACTCCTTACTTCAAGGATGGTGATGCGGTGAAGAAGGGCGATGTTATCCTCAAGGTGGAGGCTACCTATCCCACGCTGTTGTGCGGCGAGCGCCTCTCGTTGAACATATTTCAGCGTATGTGCGGTATCGCAACCGAGACCGCAAAGTATGTAAAGGAGCTGGCCGACACCCACACCGAGCTGTTGGATACTCGCAAGACTGCTCCCGGTCTGCGTGTGTTGGATAAGATGGCTGTAAAGCATGGCGGCGGTACAAATCACCGTATGGGCCTCTACGATATGGCGATGATTAAGGATAACCAT
>CAYLRH010000100.1:0-5378 GCA_964385905.1 uncultured Alistipes sp. | reverse complement strand
ATGAGTTCGACAAGTGGCTGAAGATGATTCGTACGGCACTGGAAAGCCCTACACAGAACGCCATCGAGTTCTTGGATAAC
Organism: uncultured Alistipes sp.; assembly: GCA_964385905.1. Lineage (GTDB taxonomy): Bacteria > Bacteroidota > Bacteroidia > Bacteroidales > Rikenellaceae > Alistipes. Next base: position 5,298 of record CAYLRH010000100.1, on the reverse strand, counting down.
TTTAAATTATCGCTATACACATCTGAAATTGTGGTATTTACACCAAAGGGCGAGGAGCGACACCTACCTTACGGAGCAACAGCTCTCGACATGGCATACGACATCCACACCAAGATTGGAAACACAGCCATCGGCGCCAAAATCAACCACAAGATTATGCCACTAACGACCGCACTAACAAGTGGCGATCAGGTGGAGATCATCACAGCCGACTCAGCTAAGCCAAAAGCCGAGTGGCTGGATTATGTACTTACCAGCAAGGCGAAGCAGTCGGTTAAAAACTTCCTCAAACGCGAGCAGGAACACAACCAGCAACATGGTATGGATATTCTAAACGAGCGTTTGGCAAAACTAAATATCAAGCCCAACAATCGCGTTATTCGCAAATTGATGGGGGCATACGAGAGCCGCAATAAGGAGGAGTTGTACACCAAGATAGGCGCTGGAATAGTATCACTTGACAACCTGGAAAAGGTCATCAAGACCAACTCCAACTTCAAGATATTAAAGTTCTGGACTCTATTCATCAAGGATGATGACAAGGATGACGACGACATCAGCACCAACGACGACAAAAAACACAAGGGCTCGGACCATCAAGAGTTGATCGTTGCCGAGTGTTGCCACCCGTTGCCGGGCGACAGCGTTGTCGGATTCAAAGACCCCATTACACACCAGATTATTGTACACAAAGCTACGTGCGACGAACTGAACCGCCTCGCATCACAACACGGCGACTGCATCGTTAAGGAGGAGATTAAGTGGGAGCAGCACAAGACGCAGTCATCATTGGCTACAATCGAGATTGTCGGCATCGACCGTATGGGATTGCTCGTAGATTTAGCAAATGTGGTTACAAACGATTTCAGCATCAATATGCGTCAGGTAAACATCCAGTCCCACGACGGCATATACGAAGGTACATTGAGCCTATATGTACGCGATGCGGACAGTCTGAACGCCTTATTAGATCGTTTGCGCCGCATCAAGGGCATGGATAGTGTGAAACGTATAGCAAACCCCAGCCAGCAGAATGGATAATTTTTGGATATTCATAATTATTATAGGTGCAGTAATGTCTCTCGCTCAGAAGGACCAGAAAAAGCCCGCTGAGGAGGTCGATGATACGCCCCAGCCAGCAGACCCCCACAAGGAGTTTGAGCGCCGTATACGCGAAATACTTAACGAGCAGAAGCTCGATAGCGCTCCCTCTCAAAACAAAGCTGAGTCTCCAGCAAGGCATACTACCGCTCCCGCATCAAGGCCAACCTTAAGCCCAAGGCCTGAGCCGATGTTGCAATCAGCAAGTAGGCCTAAGAGCACGGCAGCAAAGTACTCACATAGGCCCGCGGGAAACCAAGAATTATTGTATAAAAATAAAACTGCGTCGTTATCCCATCAGACAACAAGCACACAACCTGCCTCTCGCCAAAGCAACGATGAGAGCCGAGAGATTATTGATAAGATAATTGACGACTTCACCATGGAGAAGGCTGTCATTTATGCCGAAATCCTCAAACCGAAATATGAAGAATATTAACAAATAAATTTATGGCAACTATTTTCTCAAAGATCGTAGCGGGGGAGATTCCAAGCTACAAAGTGGCAGAGGACGACAAGTACTACGCATTCCTCGATATTAATCCGCTGGCAAAAGGACACACTCTGGTCATCCCTAAGTGTGAGGTTGACTACCTCTTTGACCTGGATGACGCGACACTCGCAGGACTCACTGTTTTTGCAAAGAAAATTGCGCACAAAATTAAGGAGCAAACAGGATGCATAAAGGTGGCAATGGTGGTTTTGGGGCTCGAAGTTCCGCATGCACACATCCATTTAATCCCCATGAATAGCGAAAAAGATGTTGATTTTAGCGCAGAAAAGCTCAAGTTAACACCAAAAGAGTTCAAGGAAATCGCTGCAAAAATTGCATTATAACACATTGTTTACAACATTGTAAACAATTGAACCAAAGTAGGGTAGCAGGTTTGCTACTCTATTTTTTATTTACACATTTAACATAATATTAACGCCCGTCTGGAGAATTAAATAATTTCATTAGTAGGGGAGTAATCTATTGACAAAATTAAAGTTTACATATCTAATTTTACATATGTAATTACAAATGTGACAATACTCACTGCGATTCAATTTACATTTGTCTATTTAAACATGGTTAACAAGTAGCCAACATTTACATTTGCCAAATCAAGGGTAGGGCGGCGTAAACTCGGCGTTTCACTACGCAAAACGTTGAGTTAAATAATATAACTTTATCACACAACAACCGAAATATCAGCTATTTAATGAAATCATCTAACCGAAAACAACCTAAACATAAGGCGGAACGAGTACAATATAAGCAAACCTCGCTTATCTCGCATATAATAGCTCTATATATGCGAGATATCAGTTATTTACACCAATACATATATAGTAATACATTAGCTTATTTAATACTCACTATTTTCCAATAATCCAATATTTACAATTGTAATAATTATTAACACCTTTGTTTTAATTACATTTGTGCAAATAAATTTGTTTACAAAAGAAAAACTAATTATATTTGTAAAAAATACGGATTATGCGCGAAAAATTGTTGAATTTGATGAAATCAGAGAAGTTGACGGCAAGCAAACTTGCCGAGCTCCTCGACATTCAGCCCTCAGGAATCTCCCATATTCTTGGTGGACGTAATAAACCGAGCTTTGATTTGGTGCAAAAGATTCTGCGTCGCTTTCCGCAGATAAATCCCGATTGGCTTCTTCTCGACAAGGACGAGATGTATCGTAGTGACATTGTGCAATCTCAGACTCCTGTTATATCGAACGACTCACACGATAATAGCAACTATTCTATGACGCAATCTGGAGCAGGTTCTTCTTCAGCACAAGCACCGACTGTTTCTCCGCTGTCGCCATCAGCTCAGCAGATGGTCGCTGCAATCGCACCCAAGCACGGAAATGTTAAGCGCGTTATTATTTTGTTCGATGATCACACATTCGAGAGTTTTGAAGTGAGATAAATTCTCTTCGAAGCTGTCCAAAGAAGATTCTAATGATTGAAAGAATAATCGTTGTATTATGTTAAATTATTTTTAGCATAAAGAGTGTCTTTTGTCAGAATCTTTGTTTGTCGAAACATGATGGGCTCATATGAATTAAGTCGGTCGGTCGGCAGGCAGGCACGCATACACACTTGTACCCGCGACTGCTCACTACTTGCCATCGCAAAAACATAGCAATAACATCTAAGCATATTCGGGTGAGCCTTACCTCTGCATCGTATAAAACGTGCATAATTTAAATCAGAATTATAATTTTCTCATAATATCCTATATCTCCTTTAAAATATCCCGGCAATGTTTTAACATAATGTAAATATTACATCGAATATATTGTGGACTACTCATAATAAAAATATGTATAACATATACGCGTAATCTCTTTTTTTTCTTAATTTTGCAGATGATAAGCAACCTTAAGACAACATTACATATGAAATTCCGTAATATCCTACGCTACATCTCATTACTTATTGTCGGCATACTTGCAACATCATATGCCATAGCGTCAAATAAACCTGAATGCAAGATATATAACTGTACTATCGACGGCATCGAGCGAACATACAAGCTATATCTTCCTGAGAATATTCAGCCAAATGCTCCTCTTGTCTTCGTTCTGCACGGCTACGGAGGCTCATTCAACCTCGAGGAGAAAGGCTTTAACGAAGCTGCTGATCGTCATGGCTTTGCTGTGTGCTATCCCCAGGGCTCAAAGGATGGCCGTAAAAAAAATTGCTGGAACGTTGGCTACCCCTTTCAAGCGGACATGACCGTAGATGACATTTCGTTCCTATGCAAGTTAGCCAATAAGTTGCAAAAAGAGCATAAACTCAGTCGACACAACACATTCTGCACGGGCATGTCCAATGGTGGCGAGATGTGCTATCTATTGGCATACGATCGTCAAAAGACATTCAAGGCCGTAGCCCCTATCGCTGGATTAACCATGGAGTGGATGCCAAAGGCATATACCCGCACCCGCCCTATCCCACTCTTTGAGATTCATGGCACGGAGGACAGAACTTCGGAGTGGACAGGAGACCTTGATAATAAAGGTGGCTGGGGCGCATATATCGCTGTACCTGATGCTATTGACCACTGGGTTAAATGTAACGGCTGCAAACAAGAGATTACAGAAAAGTTGCCACTCAAAAGCCACGATTCAAATCAAGTTATAGCTCACAAATATGTGAAAGCCAAAGGAGGAAACGAGGTGTGGCTATACGAAATTGTAGGCGGTGGCCACACATGGGGCAATAAAGATTTGGATACAGCCGAGGAAATTTGGAAATTCTTTAGTAATTTTACCAAATAATTTTGGAGTTTTTGCGAACTATGACTAAACGTATATATCCAATTTTGACCTTAGCTGCGATTATTGTAGCTATATATCAGATATTTACGTTAGGCTATGGTGGCTCTGCTGAGATAGAATACAGCACCAGACAGACCATAGAGAAGCATACTAACCATGCAACGGAACACCTCTCGGTTATTTATGAGCGTAAGATTGGTAATAAGACTGACTTTATTCATCTTCAGGTAGATACCACATACCACGCCATTGGCAAGGGCCGATACCAGCATGAGGTAATATGCAACCGCAAATATTCGTTGCGCAGTTTTGATGACCAGTACCACGGGATGAACAATGCCATTGCGGCCTGTTTTGCGGAGAGTGACGAATGGGATATTAAGGATGTATACAGCCGAATAATGGACTACAAATGTCGGCAGGCCACAAAGCTAATTGATGGCGAGAAGTACGAAGCATGGTACACCACCGCACTACCCCACCAACGGCCACAAAGCCGAGCAATGGATAAGAATCGAGGATTAATTCTCAAGGCGTACAACGCCAGCGGAAACTACTCACTCACTGCGAGATATATAGAACAACAAATAGGATAAACTTTTAATTTAACACAAAGACTATGAAGAAATTTGTATCATTTGTTGCAGCAGCAGCTTTGGTAGCTGGTATGGCAACATCGTGCCAAAAGCACAACACGCTGACAGCAGCCGAGGAGGCTGAGGGCTGGCAGCTTCTCTTCGATGGTGAGACCCTGAACGGCTGGCGCAGCTTCAACGAGACTGAATTGAAGGGTGGCTGGGGCGTTGTAGATGGTTGCATCCAGGCATCTGGCGAGGGTGGCGACGCATCTGGTTACATCGTAACAGACAAGAAGTATGCTAACTTCGAGTTGGTATGGGACTGGAAACTTACT
>CAYLRH010000099.1:0-5382 GCA_964385905.1 uncultured Alistipes sp. | reverse complement strand
GTAGCACGCCGTATTCCCGACGGATACATCTGCGCTCACGCCAATCAGGCTCGTATCACTACATTCCCGTTGAATGACAAGGAGAATTGCCTCTACGCTCCCGATGTAATCTCTTTTGCACGCGAGAAGGGTTACTTCTCTGGCAAGGATGAGGAGTTCTCATTTGCAGACGCTTATGCTCCGCTGGATTTTGGTGCTATGCGTGCTTGCGACGCTCGCGTATGGAGCTTCTTCCGCACCTTTGCAACCGATATGGACAAGTATTACGACTACGCAATGGGCCTGAACAAGGAGAACCGCCTGCCTTTGTGGGTTAAGCCCGTAAGAAAAATATCTCCCAAGCAGGTATTCGATGCTATGCGCGACCACTACGAGGGTACTCCTATGGATATGACACAGGACATCGGTGCTGGCGGTCACGGCCTGCCTTACCGTTGGCGTCCTATGAACTTCGAGGTAGATGGCAAGACATATCTCAACGAGCGTGCTACGGCAACACAGCAGACTGGTTTCTGGCTTTGCGGTCAGGCACGTGAGGGTAAGACTGGTATTTTGTGGTTTGGCATGGATGACGCTGCAACATCATGCCTCACACCTATCTACTGCAACACCACAGCTGTTCCTGAGTGTATGGCCGAGGGCAATGGCTCAATGCTTGACTACTCTGACTCATCGGCTTTCTGGCTCTTCAATCGCGTTACAAACTTCGCATACTTGCGTTATGATATGATGTCAAAGGATATTCGCAAGGTTGTTGACTACTGGGAGAATGCCATGTTGGAGGATGTAAACTCTATCGATGCAAAGATGGCTGGTCTTTCAACAAAGACGCAGAAAAAGATTGCAACCGAGTACACAATCAACAAGGCTAATGAGTTGTTTGGTAACTGGAGCCGTTTGGACAAATATTTGCTACTGAAATATGTTGACGGCAACCTCAAGAGCGAGAATGCCGACGTACTGAGCTACGTTATCGAGGGCAAGACCAGCAGCAACCACTTCGTTGACAACGGCAACGGCAAGAAGATTCCCGGCAAGATTCAGTATCCGGGCTACAACGAGAAGTGGAAGCGTGCCGTAGCTAAAGATAACGGCTTGCGTTTGTTATCAAGATAGTTGCAGCAATTAACTGAAGCAAATATGAAATACGATATTATAGTTATAGGTAGCGGTCCTGGCGGCTATGTAGCCGCCATCCGCGCCTCACAACTCGGCAAGAAGGTAGCCATCGTCGAGAAGGCCGAACTGGGTGGCGTATGTCTTAACTGGGGTTGTATTCCCACAAAGGCTCTACTGAAGAGCGCCCAGGTATATACCTATTGCAAAAATGCTACTCACTACGGCGTGGCTATTGATGGCGAGGTGAAGCCCGACTTTGAGAAGATTGTGACACGTTCACGCACCGTAGCCGAGACAATGAGCAAGGGTGTGGCCTTCCTGATGAAGAAGAACAACATCGACATCATCGCAGGCTTCGGCCGTTTGGCTGGCGAGGGCAAGGTAGAGGTTGACGGTGCAATCTACGAGGCAGAGGCTGTAATCCTTGCTACGGGTGCACGTCCACGACAGATGCCCTTTATGCAGGTGGATGGCAAGCATATCATCTCATCAAAGGAGGCCTTGACACTCCCCGCACTGCCACAGTCGATGATTGTCGTAGGCTCAGGAGCTATCGGCAGTGAGTTTGCCTGCCTGTATGCTTCACTGGGTGTGAAGGTTACCGTTATTGAGTATATGCCGCAGATGATGCCTCTTGAGGATGAGGAGGTTGCAAAGGCTATGGAGCGTTCGTTCCGCAAGATGCGCGCAATGGTGCTGACCTCAACAACTGTCAAGAATGTATCTGTTGGCGAGGATGGCCTATGCCACGTGGATATTGAGGGCAAGAAGGGTGCAGAAACCCTTACGGCAGATGTTGTGCTGTCGGCCGTTGGCGTTAAGTCAAACATCGAAAATATCGGTTTGGAGGAGATGGATATTGCCGTTGAGCGCGACAAGGTTGTCGTTGACGAGCATTATCAGACATCCGCCAAAGGTGTTTATGCCATCGGTGATATTATTGCGACACCCGCATTGGCACACGTTGCATCGGCTGAGGCTATTCACTGCGTGGAGCATATCTGCGGTTTAGAGCCCGACGCTGTCGATTACACTACCATTCCATCGTGTGTATTCACCTCACCTGAGGTGGCATCGGTGGGTATGACCGAGCAACAGGCACGCGAGAAGGGTATCGAGTACAAGGTTGGCCGTTTCCCCTTCACCGCATCAGGTAAGGCTACGGCTGCCGGCGACCGCGACGGCTTTGTAAAGTTGATTTTCGACGAGCAGGAGCAACTTATCGGTGCCCACATGGTTGGAGCAACCGTAACGGAGATGTTGGGTGAGCCTACGTTGGCAAAACGATTGGGAGCAACAGCTCACGCCATTGCAAAAACCATCCACTCACACCCCACAATGCATGAGGGATTGATGGAGGCTGCCGAATCGGCCATGGGAGCTGCAATACATTTGTAGCAGAAAAGATTAACAACAAAAAGCGAGGTAACCCTTATAAGGTTACCTCGCTTCTATTTTTCTTAGTTACTACTTGAACCATGAGGTGATATGGTGGCGAGCCCAGAAATAGTAAAGAGCCAAGCCAACCCAGCTTGTAGCCAATACAATGATTGCCATGATAAGCTTACCGATAATGCCGATAGGCTTCTTAAAGATGTCCAATACACACCAAATTGAGCAGATAAGACCTGCTAACCAAATAATTGTTCCCATATTCAAAATTTATTTAAGTTAAACAATAGTTTTCCATCACAACATAGACTAAGCAGCTGTAACTCTTACAAATACACCTCTTCCGAGTACTTCACATCGCTCAAGAACAACCCAACGGCAGGAGCTCCTGCACTTGAACGCGAGAGGTCGCGACTATGGAGTATATCTCGAAACTCCTCAACCGTATAACGGCCACGTCCCACATCAACCAGCGTGCCTACGATTGCACGAATCATATTTCGCAGGAAACGGTCCGCACGGATAGTAAAAACAAGTAAATCATTATCCCATTCTGCACGATGCCACTCAACTTTTATAACGTTGCAGATGTTGGTTTTATTATTTGAATTAAGCTTCGCAAACGAAGTAAAATCATCATATTCAAGTAGGGTAGTAGCCGCCTCATTCATACGCTCCACATCGAGCGGAACATAATATTGCCATGCCGAAAACCTACGAAAAGGATTCTTGCGCTGTGAGATATAATATGTATACTCTCTCTCCACGGCATCAAAACGTGCATGTGCCTGCGCATGAACCGCCCTAACTCTCTTAACTGCAATATCATGAGGCAGAATAAGATTCAACTTATAAACCAGCTGACCACAATCCTTAACCCCGCTTTCGCTATCGAAATGAGCCACATAATAGGATGCGTTCACACCCGTATCCGTACGACCTGCACCCACAACCTCAACCTCTTCGCGCAACAAAGTTGACAAACTCTTCTCAAGCGTCTGCTGCACAGTAGGGGCGTCGGGCTGTCGTTGCCAGCCACAGTAGGCTGCACCATCGTATGAAAGCTCAATAAAGTAACGCATTATTTCATATACTTTACATGCGAAGTATCGGTTACAACCTTCTCATCATCAATATGCAGATTGAAGAATTGTCCCGTTCCACCATCTTGGTCTACCTCCAAAATCTTATTCTCCGTAGTGGCATTATGCTGACGATGACCAGCATGCATATTCATAACATCGGAGTTAAACTGCCCGTCGGCCTTAAAGATGATATGCTTCACGCCTCGCTTAGAATACCAATATGCAAAACAACTGTTATACAGGCTTCTACGACTCTTTGTAATACGGAATGCTGTTGCAAACTCGTCGCTATAACAGAAGTCGTACCAATTATTACCCGCCTCGTCCAAGAATCCGCAACTCGTATGGTAGCTATCATTTGAGCCGTAATATAGCGGGTGAATATTCCTTAACGAGTTGGCCTGCGAGAGAATCTTGAATCCCACGTGAACGCCGCCTATACGCATATTGGTGAAGGTGTTATCATATCCCTCAACCAGCACACCAATACTCTCCGGAGAGTTATTTCCTACGATATTTACACTCACGATATCGCTATCCGACGAGCCGCTATTTGCACCATGCTTGATGTGAATTCCCATCACAACATTCTTGATTGAAGTGTTGCGTATAACCGTTTCACGACCGCCATCTATTGACACTCCCTTTGCCACACCAGAGCCGTCAACAACACCGCCGTCGAGGTAGTAGTTACTACCTGCCAAACGGATATTGTTTGCAGCGTCCTTACCGCCCAAACGAATCATGGCTTCGTCATGTGACCAGCCTTCTGCAGCCTTAATCACCGCAAAATTTGATAATTGCAGAGCAACACTCTTTGTCGGGTCGGCAGGTGTTACAATGGGCTTCGATATTACATAAACGCCATCGGGGAAGTATATCGTACGATTGGGATTTTCATCAATTATCTTCTGCAAAGCATCACTGACATCAGACTGTATATTAGCCTTAACATAGTCTGTAACAATCACATACCCCATATTATCAGGAGTGTTATGGGCAAATGCCGACATCGAGATGATGGCTGCGACAAAAAGTACAATAATCCTCTTTAATCTCATAATATATCAGCGTTTAATTCAATTTTACACGTTGCTTTGACTTACAAATATACGAATTTTTCGGAATTAATGCCACCAATATTATATTTGTTGGCAATCTTATATTAAATATTTTTTCTGTAAGGAATTATTCGTATCTTTGTGAGATTAATAATTTATGCCCGCCCGTAGGGCGTCTAACACAATAACAGAGTATGAAAGCAGCAATTATCGGTTATGGCAAGATGGGGCACGAGATAGAGAAGATTCTCATTGCTCGTGGCCACGAGGTAACTTTGATTATAGATATTGACAACGCAGCAGATTTGAATGCCGAGAATTTAGCCAATGTAGATGTTGCCATTGAGTTTACAACCCCCACAACCGCTTACAACAACATCCGCACCTGCCTTGAGTGTGGCACAGCCGTAGTAAGTGGCACAACAGGCTGGACCGACCGCCTGGCCGAGTTGCAGGATTTGTGTCGCGAGAAGGGTGGTGCAATGTTCTATGCGTCAAACTACTCGTTGGGCGTAAATCTTATGTTCCGCCTCAACCGCGAGTTGGCACGACTAATGAATCAATTTTCTGGGTACGAGATTACCATGTCCGAGACACACCACACCGAGAAGAAGGACTCTCCAAGTGGCACGGCTGTTACACTTGCCGAGGATATAATCTCTCGCGTGGATCGCAAGACAGGGTGGGTGAATGAGCCGACCGATGATCCTTCGCTCATCAGCATC
>CAYLRH010000098.1:0-5395 GCA_964385905.1 uncultured Alistipes sp. | reverse complement strand
ACCCCAGTAGGGCATCTTCGCAGGTTTGTTTCTCAAATCGCGAAGCTCAAGATTCTCAACCTTATGAGGCAATGGCTGCACAACATCCTCTGCCTTGTTTTCTTGTGCTCCGACAGAGATAGTAAACAGCACCGCAAACAATGAAATAATACCTTTTTTCATAATTGTAAAATCCGTTTATTTCAGAAAAACGGTGTAAATTTAGAAAAAAAATATTGTACTTAAATATTTTATCTCTTTTTGGCTGACAATTTAACGTTTTAGAACATTTTTGCCACCGAGCAGAATAACGCTCATTGCATACCTTCCACCGCCCGATATTACCAATGTCAGATATATCCCCATATAGATAAATTCCAATTTGGCTGCATCAGATGTTATTACGCCTGAGATAAAAGCATTACCGAGTGCCACTATCGATACAATAGCCATCAACGAAGCGGCAACCCTCGTAGCCACACCCATAACTATCATTACGGCGAACAGACCCTCAAAAATTATTGTCAAAGCGAACGACGTGGCATGATTCATACCGAGTATAGACTGGAAGCCGATTACATAATTGTCATAATCCTGCAATTTTCCAACCATGTGTAGCAACATCACACCTCCAATAAAGAGTCGCAAAAACAGTATAGCCATATCACAACTGCGTGATTGTGCAATATTTCTTAACATATTTCTCATGCCTATAAAAAATCAAAAAATATTCCACAAACACTACGAACAGGAAATTTTGCCACACTACAGAAAATAATTAACTTTGTAGCATTGTCGTTTCTGCATAAATGTAAACCACAATGTAAACCAATAAAAACCTAAAACAACATGAATATGGAAAACAACAAGATAACACGCATCCTTTTTGTCTGCCTGGGAAATATCTGCCGCTCTCCGGCTGCACATGGAGTAATGGAAGATGTAATCGCATATAACGGCTTGAACGACAGGGTAGAGATTGACTCCGCCGGAACGTATGGCGGCCATGCTGGCGACCTGCCTGATCCACGTATGCGTGAGGCGGCATCACAGCGAGGTTATAACCTTACTCATCGTGCCAGAAAATTCCGCGAGGATGATTTTCTGCGTTTTGACAAAATCATCGTCATGGATGACATGAACTATGAGAATGTATCACGCTTGGCACCCGAACGTGCATATCTTAATAAGGTATTCCGTTTTGTAGAGTTCTGCACCCACCATCCCGAATGGACATACGTGCCCGATCCGTACTACGAAGGCCGCAAAGGTTTTGAGTTGGTCCTGGATCTTTTGGAGGATGGATGTGAGGGGTTGATGAAGCAGATAAAGAGCGAACTCGAATAAAAAAATAGGTTGCAACATTGCAACCTATTTTTTTGTTCTATTTAAGAATCTCTGGCAAGAACGAACTGATTATTAGAATCGTTATTCCAGCCAACAACACTACAATCGTCTTGCGCGAGCAGCCTTTCCACTCCTTCAGTATTATTCCCCAAACATTCGAGAATACCACATTCAGAGCCATCAGGATACACCAGCTGAAGGTCAGCAGTGACGGTGAGTCTGCCAAGAATCCCTTACCAAGACTCAATCCAAAGAACTGGCTATACCACAACACTCCAGCCAGGGCGCAGAATAGTAGGTTATTAGCCCACATATCACCCTTCGCGTAATCCGAAAATGTCTTGTTACAAGCATTCTGATAAAGGCAGTAGACTGCATTTGTCAGGAATCCGCCCAAAGTTACCATAAACGTGGCAGGCAAAGTCTTATAAATATCTGCTGTGGCATCACCAAAATTCAATGCCTCACCAAATCCCAGACCTATATTGAAACAAGCACTCATAAATCCAGCCAGCAGAGCAACGGCAATACCTTTTGTAAAGTTAAAATCCTTTACGGCTGCACGTTTCTCCTCCTCGGATAGTGACTGCGACTTCATATGACCCGCAACGCCAATAACGGCAATACCCAAAAGTGTCACGATAACACCTGCCACAACCGATGCTGTCAAATCACCCGGACGACCAAGCAACAGGGGAGTGAGAATAGTACCCAAGCCTGCGCATGTACCCAAAGCCAACGACTGGCCTAAAGCGACACCGAGGTAACGCATCGAGAGGCCGAAGGTCAAACCTCCTACGCCCCACAACACACCAAACAGTGCTGTAAAAAGGCTCTCCTTAGGATGAGAGAGATACAACTCAACGAGTGAGCCTTCATCGGGCACAGCCAGCAAAGCACCAAGAATCGGGAATATCAGCCATGCAAACACGCCCTGCACAAGCCAATATGACTCCCAGCTCCACTGCTTGATTTTATTGATGGGCACATAACTGCTCGACTGGCAGAAGGCGCCGATAGCAATAATCAAAAGACCAATTACAATCTCCATCTGTTATACGCGCTTAGATGTAACCTCAGCCTCATACTTGTTCACCTCCGCGATAAACTCCTCGCCTACGGGAACACCATTCTTAAGGCAGAACATATCCCATACTGCGTTCCATGGCAGCGACTTGCACTCCTCCAGCAAAGCCAGACGCTCGAAGCCCTTACCCTCTGCCTCAAACTCACGCAATGTTGTCAATGGCTCAAGCAACGCCTGCAACAGACACTTCTGCGTAGCACGGGCACCAATCACATAGGCACCGATACGATTGATTGAAGCATCGAAATAATCCAGACCGATGTGTACACGGCCCAATGCATCGCAACGAACAATCTCCTTGGTCAAATCCAAAGTCTCGTCGTTGATGATTGTCACGTGGTCTGAGTCCCAACGTACAGGACGGCTCACGTGCAACATTACCTCAGGCGTGAAGAGCAGCAATGACGACATCTTGTCGGCAATAGACTCGGTGGGGTGGAAGTGACCCGTATCGAGTGTAACCATAATACCCTTCTGTGCAGCGTAGCCGATGTAGAAGTCGTTGCTACCTACGGTGTAGCTCTCCAATCCGATACCGAACACCTTTGACTCTACCGAGTCGCGCATCCACTCATACTTCTGCTCCAGAATCTCGTCAAGTGACTTCTTCAAGATAGCGCGGTACTTCATACGGTTTACGGTAATATCCTTCGAGCCATCGTGAATCCAGATATTGAGCATTGCAGGGTCACCCTGACGACGTCCCATCTCGTCGGCAATAGCACGACAACGCTTGGTATGCTCAACCCAGAACTTGCGGATATCCTCCTTGGGGCTTGCAAGAGTTAGGTCCTCGCTCTTGGGGTGAGAGAATGATGTAGAGTTGAAATCGAGCTTCATGCCATTCTTCTCAGCCCACTGCATCCAGCTCTCAAAGTGTTTTGGCTCAAGCTGGTCGCGGTCAGCAGGACCCGTCTCGCGGAAGTCGGCATAACTTGCGTGCAAGCTCAAACGATGGTTACCCGGCAGAAGCGATATAACCTTCTCAATATCTGCCTGCAACTCCTCGATATTGCGTGCGCGTCCGGGATAGTTACCCGTAGCCTGAATACCGCCCGTCAATGCACCCGCATCCTCAAAACCATTTACATCATCAGCCTGCCAGCAATGCAGCGATAGTTGAATCTTCTGCAATGTCTCCATGGCAGCATCTGTGTCAACACCTAATGCAGCATAACGCTCCTTGGCTATCTCATAAGCCTTCTCGATAAGTTCCTTTTTCATTGGTTATTAATTTTATGGTTATAATTCTCTATATACATTCAAATATCTCTCATATGCAACCTTCCACTCTGCATCATCCTGTGGCTCATAACGCTTACGGTCATCGAGCGACTCGCGAATCATCGTACGCATACCATCAATCGTATCAACCACACCGGCCCACTTGGCCTGCATCATAACATTTCCGATAGCTGTCGATTCCGACGAACCCGTCTCGACAGGGATACCTATGGCATTGGCTGTATATTGATTAAGCACCTCATTACGTGCTCCACCGCCAATTACATATAATCTCTCGATTGCAACGGGCGATAGCTCGCGCAGCATCTCTACAACCTGACGGTAACGCAGAGCCAACGACTCGAAGATACAGCGTACATACTGACCTATATTTTCGGGTACAGGTTGCTCGGTTGCTCGGCAATAATCTGCAATAGCAGTAATCATTGATGCGGGATTTGCAAAACAGGGTGCATCGGGATTTATCAGCGAGCGGAATGCCTGCTCCTTCTCTGCAGCTGCAATCAACTCGCCATAGCCCATCTCTGGCCACTCAGCACGACAACGCTCCAGAAGCCACATACCACAGATATTTTTCAGCACCCGGATAGTACCCTCGATACCTCCCTCATTGGTAAAGTTCATCTCAAAGCTACGCTCCGAGATGATAGGCTCCTGCGACTCAATACCCATCAGTGACCATGTGCCAGAACTCAGATATGCTGACCGTTCATCCTCCATCGGCACTGCCGCCACGGCTGAGCCTGTGTCATGACTTGCAACAGCCACAACGGGCACGGCGCCCAAGCCTGTCATACGTTGCAGTTCCTCTGTCAAAACACCAATCTGCTCACCCGGCATAACCATACGGCCAAAGTTATCCTCATTCAACTCCAGCAGATGCAAAATATCCTTATCCCACTGCTTTGTTCTCGGGTTTATCATCTGTGCAGTTGATGCGATTGTATATTCGGTCACAGCCTCTCCCGTAAGGAGGTAAGCCAACGCATCGGGTATAAACAAAATCTTATCGGCAACCTCCAAAGCCGAGCAGCGGTTTCGACGCAACGTGTCGAGCTGAAATACGGAGTTAAAATTCATTATCTGAATACCCGTCTTATCGTACAACACCTTACGCGACATTCGCTTAAAAAATTCTTCAGGAGCTCCAACCGTATGGGGGTCGCGATAGCAGTAGGGCAGACGCAACATTCCGCCATCCTTGCCAAAGCAGACAAAATCTACGCCCCATGTGTCAATACCTATCGCCTCCACGCCGATGCCTCGTGATGCAATCTTTGCCAAGCCGTCAACAACAGATTTATATATAGCGGGGAAATCCCAATAAAAATGTCCCTGCATCTCAATTATAGGGTCGGGGAAACGATGAATCTCCTCCATGGAAATCTTGCCATCGCTAAGTGTAGCCAGAATCACACGGCCACTGGTAGCACCAAGATCGACTGCCGCAAAATTATGTATTGCCATTACTAATAGTTTTAAGGTTTAGGATATTATGCACAATGACATTACTGCACAAATATAAATTGTAACAAATTTACGAAGAATATTTTTGTTTTCGCATTTTATTGTAGCCAAATTTGGCTACATCTAATAAAAATTAATAATTTTGTTTACGAATTGATAATTCCTTTGCCATGAAAACTCTTTTAATTACGATAATTGCGCTCTTCTTCGTTCTCCCTGACTATCCCGAGAAAAGGTTGACACTTTTTAGAGCGGTTAACTAATAGAGTT
>CAYLRH010000097.1:0-5459 GCA_964385905.1 uncultured Alistipes sp. | reverse complement strand
CCATTGGACTCTACCAGCGTTGTCGCTCCAGCCACTCATCGGCAATGCCGTAAAGCACAACATCATAACCCGCAAGCAGCCATTGCACGTATCAATCCGCACCGAGGGCTCAACCCTTGTGGTGTCAAACCGTAAGGCCCCCAAACTCGAGCCAGAGCCATCAACGGGCATCGGTCTGAAGAACCTGAACAGCCGTTGGCAACTTATCACAGGGCACGGCATAGAGATAAAGGAGAGCGACACGGAGTTCGTTGTACGATTGCCATTGCAGCGCCCCACGGCCTCATAACATTTAATCAAGAAGCATATGAATGTACTTATCATAGAGGATGAAACGGCTGCTGCCGTAAATCTCAAAGCCATATTGCGTAGCATTGTGCCCGACTGCAACGTCATTACCATACTGGAGAGTATAGAGGAGAGTGTCGACTACTTCAACGACAAGAGCCAGCCCTCGCCCGACCTCGTCTTTATGGATATACATCTCGCTGATGGCGAGTCGTTTCGTATATTCGACTCGGTGGATATTCAAGCCCCAATAATCTTCACGACGGCCTACGACGAATACGCCCTGCGTGCCTTCAAGGTCAACAGCATCGACTATATTCTCAAGCCTATCAAGGCTGATGATTTGCGACATGCAATCGACAAATTTACACGCCTGAGCGGTCATGAGCGCAGCGACTACAAGAGCCGCGTTGACACCATGATAGAGTCATCAAAACGCGATAGCCAACGAGTATTCCTCGTACATTACAAGGATAAGATTATCCCCCTGGCTATTGACGATGTGGCCTTCTTCTACACCTCCAACGAAAAGGTGTCGGCACACACCTATGCGGGTGAGCGTTACATTATCGACCGCACGCTTGAGGTGCTGCAATCGACACTGCCTGAGGTTGAATTTTTCCGTGCCAATCGCCAATTTATCGTAGCACGAAAGGCTGTTAAAGATATCGCTGTTTGGTTTGGCAGACGACTCTCGCTCAACCTGAGCGTGGAGACTCCCGAGAAGATTATCATCTCGAAGGCTCGCGTGCCGGAGTTTAAACAGTGGCTGATGGATATATCTACAAATTAATTTTATCACCACATCTCTAATGTGAACTAATTGGGGAGAGGTGGATTGGTCTATATGTTCCAAATAGGTCAATCCACCCCCCCCTATATTGGACTATTTGGGATATTTTTGGGCGTTTCGACCATAATCTAAGCGATTCACCCCGCATTTTGGGCGTTCCACCGAGAAAGCAGTTGCTTTTCCGAAAAATTATTCTACTTTTGTAAAAGAGTTAGGTGTGGCAAGACTCCACACTTGACAAGAGAGAGCATTGTGAGAAGGCCAATACGAAATTTGTTTTTAACCAAAATATTATCCATTTCATATTAGCGATGAAATCAATCTTCCACACATTTGTTATTCTTTTGGCGACCATGTTCGTCGGCTCGGCATACGCCCAGATGCCCACTGGTAACCGTCCCGAGCGTCCTCAGTTCTCACCTGAGAATATGGCAAAGATGCAGACCGAGCAGATGGCACAAACCCTCAAACTCACCGACGCACAATTACAGGCGGTGTATGAGCTTAATCTTGCCAATGCTACCGAGCAGATGCGACAGATGGAGGAGATGCGTAAGCTCCAGCAGGCTCGTGAGGCTGCGATGGAGGAGGCGATGAAGAAGATTTTGAATGAGTCGCAATACAAGAAATGGGCGAAGCAGAAGAAACAGCAACAGCAGAACCGCATGAATCGCGGCATGGGTGGTCCTGGCGGCATGGGCGGCTTTGGTGGTGATCCCTCAGGCTTTGGTGGCCAAGGTGGCGGTTTCGGAGGAGGCTTCGACAACGGCATGGGATTCTAATCAGTCCAATCATTTTGGAGTCCCATATTCCATTCAAGGGCAGTGATGGAAATTAGGTTGTTTTTCGGAGGGGTGTCAGAGGTGGCACCCCTGTTTTATGCGGTCGTGACAAACATATAAACCCCTCGAGAAGCATCCAAATGGAGCATTTTGAGGCTACGCTCCATATTTAACCCTACGGAAAAGTCGATTCACCCCTACGGAAAAGTCGATTCACCCCCTACAAAAGTCGTTTCACCCCCCTCGGCAGTATTTTCTCACGCATAAAATACTATCTTTGCAACGTCATAAAGCGCGCGCGTATTTACGCACGCGACGAGCAAAAGAAAATAAAGATAAAACAAATAATAAAAGATGAAAAGAATTTTAATTACATTACTATTTATTTGCATCTCGGCCGCATCGTATGCGCAGACCAGCAAGGTGACTTTGTCGGTCATCGACGCTACTACGCAGGAGGGTGTTGCTGGCGCAGTGGTATCTGTTGCACCGGCAGCCGATCCTGATAATGAGGATAAGACAAAACACTACACCTCAGGCTACGGTGGTGCCACAACCATCACAGGCCTTAAGCGTGGTGAGTACAAGATGTCAATCTCATTCTTAGGTTACGCCACAAAGGTGGTTGACCTGAATGCAAACGCTGCAACCGTAAACCTCGGCAAGATTACTATCGAGGAGGAGGCTACAAAGATTGAGACCGTAGTAAAGACCGTACAGGCCATTCGAGCTTCGCAGAAGGGCGATACGGTAGCGTATAATGCAGATGCCTTCAAGGTAGCAAACGATGCCGACGTGGAGGGCCTGTTGAAGAAGATGCCGGGTATCACCGTGACAGATGGTCAGGTGGAGGCACAGGGTGAGACCGTAAAGAAAATCTTTGTCGATGGTAAGGAGTTCTTCGGCGAGGATGTATCTACCGCATTGAACTCTCTGCCTGCACAGGCTGTAAAGGGCGTAGAGGTATATAACAAACTCAGCGATAACGCAGAGTTCTCAGGCGTAGATGATGGCGAGAGCTACAAGGCTATCAACATCATCACTCACGAGAATATGCGTCAGGGCGTATTCGGTAAGGTATATGCAGGTTACGGCTACCAGCCTGACACCGACGAGATTACCGACGAGCATAAATATATGGTTGGTGGTAACGTCAACTTCTTCCACGGCTCAAGTCGTATATCGTTGATTGGTCTTTTGAACAATATCAACCAGCAGAACTTCTCATTCGAGGATATCCTCGGCGTAGAAGGTGGTGACGGTGGCCGCGACGGTGGCGGCATGATGGTACGTCCTCAGCGCGGTGTAGCCAACGTTGGTTCAATAGGTTTGAACTACTCTGACGCATGGGGCGCTCGCGATAAGGTAAAGTTGCAGGCCAGCTACTTCTACAACCGCACACGTACAAGAAACCTCACAGAGCTTATCAAATGGTATGAGGCTCCGCTGGAGGATTTGGGTACACTGGAGCAGGAAGGTCGCTCTGACAACCATAACTACAACCACCGTTTGAATGCTCGTGTAGATTGGCGCATCTCAGACAATCAGTCGTTGATGTCACGTACGGGTGTTAGCTTCCAGTCATACGACCCCTTCAGCCGCACTAACGGTTTGCAGATTGGTCCCGACCCTGAGAATCCCGATAACCTCTACGACATCGTTCGCAGTGGTAGCGAGGGTGACAACGGAGGCTACAATATATCAGAGTTCTTGCAGTACCGCTTGAAGTTAGGCAAGCAGGGCCGTTTCATGACTATCGATGCCCGCATCAACCACCGCGATAACGACAATGAGTCACGTAGTTTCTCTACTCAGCAGACTCTTAAGGATGAGGCAGGTGAGTACTACCCCTATTTGCGTTACCTCTCTAACGAGTCAACATCGAAGAATACAGGTATCGGTGCTTCAATCAACTACTCTGAGCCTCTTGGCAAGCACACTCAGTTAGGCGTACGCTATAACTTCAACTACAATGGTCAGAAGAGTACCAAAGAGACTATGAACTATGGCAACGATGGCACATATACCAACGGAACACTCGACGAGTTGCTCTCAAACCGTTATCAGAGTGACTACATCACACACCAGGTAGGTCCTCGTTTTAACTACAACAAGAATCGCAACAATTTGGTTTTGAGTTTGGAGTACCAGTACTCAACGCTTGATGGATACATTGAATCTGCAAGTTCACAGAAGGTGAAGCGCAATTATAACAACCTCACCTACTTCATGATGGCTAACTTCAATCTAAACCAGCAGAACTCAATCAGATTGTTTATCCGCTCGAATACGGATAGCCCCAATATCCGCCAGTTGAACAGCATCCTTGATGTATCGAACGCACAGTATGTATCACGCGGTAACGAGAACCTCGACCCATCATACTCTCATAATGTGATGTTCCACTACAACCACACCAATTTAGAGAAGGGTCGTACATTTATGTGGATGTTTATGTTCAACAAGTCGCAGAATACTATCGCATCAAGCATGTACACTGGTAACAACATTACCAATGAAATGATTCCTGAGCTTGCAGGCAGCAACCGCCCCATCCAGTATAGCACATACGAGAATGTAAAGGATGGCTCGATGAATATCGGTACAAACCTCAGCTACGGTATTCCGTTGAACTTCATGAAGTGTAACTTCAATATTATGGGAGGTGTACACTACTCGCAGAGTCCCTCATTGGTAAATGGCAAGGTTAACACCGCAAGCAACATGGCTTATCATGGTCGCGTAGTATTGGGCAGTAACATCTCGGAGAATGTTGACTTCACCCTTTCGTGGAACGGAGGTTACAATCAGGCTGAGAACTCATTGGCCGAGAAGGGTAGCAAGAACGAGTATTTCAACCACTCGGCAACAGGTACAATCAAGGCTGTATTTTGGAAGGGCTTTACCTTTACGGCAAGCGCCAACTACGTACAGTATATCGGCTTCACAAACGACTATAACGACGACTACACACTTATCAACGCTTACATCGGTAAGAAGGTTTTCAAGAGCCGTTTGGGTGAGGTTATGTTTGGTGTAAACGACCTGTTGAATCAGAACACAGCATTCTCGCGTACAACAGGTTCTGGTTACACACAGAACACTTGGAACAGCGTTATTGGCCGCTACTTTACCGTGCAGTTCAACTACAACTTGCGTGTATTCGGCAAGAAGGGCTCACGCGTACTCTCTGACTACGGCATCCAGGAGGGCGAAAATAATCGTCGAGGTCCTGGTGGCTTCGGCGGCCCTGGCGGTCCTGGTCGTGGTCCTGGAGGCCCTGGCTTTGGAGGTCCCGGCGGTCCCCGCTAATAAATAAAAAAGGAGTCTGTGTATTCAGACTCCTTTTTTTATTCGATTTATTGTTATTAAACCGTCGGCTCCACCGAAAGTCATTAAACTTGAGGATTGGAGCTTATAAAGTAAATTGAGGGTAGAGATTCCAAGCATTACTCACTTTGTAAGTGATGTAGAATGACGATATAAGATTACAACGCCCAAATATATAATTCAAAAAAAGCCGTAGCATTTAGCTACGGCAATATATTATAAAAGGTATATCCTACTTCATCTTCATGATAGCATAGATGGGATAG
>CAYLRH010000096.1:0-5471 GCA_964385905.1 uncultured Alistipes sp. | reverse complement strand
AAACTTGTGGCACATGTTGAGAAGATTGCAGGTAATAAGCTGATTATGAGTGTAATGCCTCAGCTTATCTCACGTAATAAATATATTTATAGCGTGGAGGACGAGTTCAATGGTGTTGTAATCAAGGGACTCTTCTACGACAAGCAGTTTATGTTTGGCCGTGGTGCGGGTGGCTACCCTACCGGCTCGGCTGTATTGAGCGATATTACAGCTTGTCTATATGACTATAAGTATGAGTACAAGAAGCGTAACGATTCGCAGCTGCCTACTTACACTACCGACCATAAGTTCCGCGTATATTACCGTTACTCTGATTATGCCGATTTGGATTTGGTGAAGTTTGATACCGTGCTTGAGAACTATATCTCTGACGAGTATAAGTATGTGGTAGGTACGGTGTCGTTGCACGATTTGCATAAGATTCAGGATGAATTGCGCAAACGTGATGTATTTATCGCAGCATATCCGAATGATTAATCATTGTGCGATTTCTATAAAAAAGAGGGTGCTAACCGATTGGTTATGCACCCTCTCTATTTAATGCGACTTGCTGATTTTGCGTTGTCGTATGCGAAGTTTAACCTCGCCTCGCATAAGGTTGTAAATCGTGCGGTATGTAGGCTCGATTACCCGTATAGGATGTATGCCGCTGTATCGCAGCATCAGTCCTATCAGGCAGACTATGGCGACCAATAGCAACCACCCATAAATCTCCTTCATCGATTCCAGTAGCGCTTGCATCTGCACCATTCCATATAGCTCCCCAAATGGAGCGTGTTGTGTGGTTGTATTCACATGGTCGAGGCGCTCACCCAGAAGCATAGAGTTGCGCGTCATGGTGACGGTTAAGGCTCGGCCTACGATGGCTGTGCCGATAGGTCCTGCCAGCGCTGCACTAAACATATTCTGGAACGATAGTCCGTGCAGGAATATAAATGGGAACGGCAGACGAGAGTTTGCCGTAAGCATCAGGATGGCAACAATAACATACCCTACCGAGCGTATAAATATCGGGAAGAAGAGAGCCTCTTTGGGTAGGTTGTAGTCGATGCGGAAGTAGAAGTACGCCAAATAAGCCGCAAAGCAGGTGAAGGCTATGACCAGCATGCGTTGATAGGTCCACTTACGACGGGCAAATGTCTGCCAAGTAAATACTATTCCGGCTACAACACCTGCTATGGCTACCCAGTTTAGCGACATGATATTTAATTGGTCGTAACCCAATATGCTCTCCATCAAGGCATGCTCGAAAATATGTGATGGAGCCAACAATAGGTCCATGAGCAGGATAATCATTACACATATAGGGACTATCGGTATAGTGAAAATCTTGAGCGAGATATATGGGTGACGCAGGAACGATGCACGCCAAAGGTTTAGCACAAGTGTTGCTATTCCAAATGCTGTGGCAAAACATATATGTTCCGACTGCCACCAGTCGTAATGTTCGCCATATACGCAGATGAATAGTATTGACATTGCCGTAGCGCCCCATAGCAACATTCCTATCCAATCTATTCCAAGCAGGGGCATACGTGGCATAATGGGGATACCCTTGTAGCACACGAGTACCGTGAGGAAGATGGCAATAAGTGCCCCAATCATAAACCAATGCATATATTGCCATGAGGCCCATACAGAGAATGATAGAGCGGCAATACCTGTCAGTTGTATGGTCCCGTTAACCATAAGGTATATGTAGCAAAACCAGATGGACATATCACGTTTGGGGGTAATCCATAGCTGAATAGTGGAATTACACTCGTAGATAGCCCACATGCGGAAGAAACCAGCAATAAGACTTGTCGCCACCAATACGGGAACGCTGCCAGTATTCATACAGATGAAGTTGGCGGCTATGAGTACGGGGATGCAGCTCGTTAGCGTCGTCTTTGGTCGCACGGCCCACTTCAGACGGAACATGATGGCGAAGAATAGAGCCATACCCACCAATGATGAGTAGCCAGCCATCATGATATCCTCCTGAAGGAGTTGTGTTGAGCCAACCATCTCGCTAACGGCAGCAAGATATACTCCACCCGTGCAGTTGAAGATGATGATGAATAGAATCATCAGCCACGGCTTTAGCGGCTCGGGTACGAATCGAATCTGCGGAATCGAGAATGGTTGGTTTGGATTGTGATGATGACCCATTAGTACAAAACTTTACACTCTACATTCATACCCGCACTTACGCGCTCCATAGCATCAGTAGCGTTATCCTCTGTGAAGTCGATTCTGATGGGAATACGCTGCTCAATCTTAACGAAGTTGCCTGATGAGTTATCCTGCGGCAGGAGTGAGAAGCTTGCACCCGTAGCACGCGAGATAGAGCGTACAACGCCCTTAAATGTGTGGCCAGGAACGGCATCCACCTCAATCTCAACCTCCTGCCCCTCGCGTATATTGGCTGTTTGAGTCTCTTTGTAGTTGGCTACAATCCACTTGTCCTCTCCGTCAACAATATCTACAATGGTCTGTCCAGGCTGTATGAGCTGTCCTGCCTGAATCTCCTTGCGACCTGTGACGCCATCACAGGGGGCTGTGATGATGGTGTACGACAGATTAAGGCGGGCCAACTCAAGTGCTGCCTCGGCCAACTTAATACCCGCATCGTTCTGTCCCAAGCGGGTATTCTGCTCACGGCTAATTGAACGTACACTCTCCTTTTGGCGAGAGAGCATGTCGTAGCGAGCCTTTGCCGCAGAGTATGCGGTCTGCATGTCGTCATACTGCTGGCGTGTAACAGCATTCTGCGCATAGAGATTCTTGAAGCGGTTGAAGTTGCGCTCTGCATTGTCGAGGTGAATCTTAGCCTCTTCGATGCTGGCATCCGTTACGGTGATATTTGTTTTGGTGGTAGAGATGGCGTTATGCATCGCATCCTTGCCCGTTAGAGCATTCTGAAGATTGGCCTCAGCCTGAGCTACCATGTAACGA
The DNA here is from genome assembly GCA_964385905.1 of uncultured Alistipes sp. GTDB lineage: Bacteria > Bacteroidota > Bacteroidia > Bacteroidales > Rikenellaceae > Alistipes. The sequence continues at coordinate 2,531 of CAYLRH010000096.1, read as the reverse complement.
TACTCCGCATCCTCGATGATTGCTAACGTATCCCCCTTCTGCACCTTGGTGTATTCGTCGAAGCGGACTTCCTTGATGAAACCCTGTACGCGTGAGTTTACGGGTACTATAAGCTGCTTGACCTGTGCATTCTCGGTGAACTCCACGTTGCCGAGATGGATGAACTTCTCGCACACCCAAGCGAGTGAGCCAATGAGTAATATGCAGGCCAAAATGTTGTAAATTAGTTTTCTTGTCTTGCGTGTCATAATGTATCGTGTTTATAAATTACCAGAAGTGTTCTTGAGCTTGTAATAATTGAAGATGATATTGATTTGCGCATTAACCAACTGCAACTCGGCGTCCAGACGCTGTGATGCAGCATCGAGCATGTCGGTGATAAGTGCGATGTCGTTACGATAGCGTGTCTCGACAACGGCGTAGTTTTCGTGCGCAAGCTGAACACTCTTTTCGAGTGTCGTTGCCTCGTCATAAGCCTCCAAATATTTTATGTAATCGGCCTTAATGGCAAGTTCGGTCTGCTCCATCACCTCTTCCAATTGTCGTTGGCTGTGCTGTGTTGCGAGTTTAGCCCGCTTAATAGTCTTGCCCGACTTATAGAGCGATGAAAGACGAAACGATACACCAAGACCTACGTACCAATAGTTGAAATTTTTATCGATTACGGGGACCTCGATTGTGATTGGACCATCGAAATGATTTGCAGCGATAACGGCCACCTTAGGTAAGCGCTCGGCACGAGCCAACTGCTCCTGACGTACACCCATCTCCACAGCTAAAGCACTACGACGCAGGGCATAGGCATCCTCTTCGGCCTTTTGCTGCCAATATGCCTCTCCATCTATCGGCAACGACTGCGATAGAATAGTCGTGTCGGGCATAATGATGGCATCCGATGGTAAGCCAAGCATGGTGACAAGGTCAGCATTGAGAATGTCGGCCGAATTTTTTACGCGTGTACGAGCCAACTCAAGGTTTCTTAGCTGTAACTCATAACGGGTAATATCGTTTTTAAGTGCTACACCCTCGGCGTTGCGGGCTTTTGTGTCGGCGATAATGGTCTTTGAAAGTTCGATATTGCGATCGTAGACCTGAATAATATTGCGTAGCTTGTAGAGGTCGAGATAGAACCCCGTGAGCATAAATCTTACGCGTGAGCGTGATGCTTCGAGATTTATGCCAGCCATCTCCTCCTGCAATTTGGCCAATGCTATGCCATTTGTTACAGCACCACCGCCATATACAAGCTGTGTAGCCTCGATGGCGAAATTATTACCAAGGTGAGGCATCTTTATGTTCTGGCCATCGGAGAAATCCCTATTGGTGAGATGTCCATTGCCGAGATAGCTTGCTGATACCGATACGTCAATATCGGGTAGGCGGCCATTGCGAGCCTCACGTGTGGCCTCTGCGGCTTCTGCTACGGCAGCGCTCTCGGCTTTGATTGTTTTACTGTTTTGGTCAGCCAACTCGAACATACGCTCAAGCGTAAGCGAGTATGGTTGCTGGGCACACACGCCCATAGTCCATAATGTCGCACATAACGACATTATGAGCAAACGAAATTTACTCATAAAAGTGTTAATATTGTGATTAAATGATTGTTACGATTGCATTATATCTGCACTCAGTCCTCCCACGCTGTGCTGATGTTGTGGTGATATGGGATATAGATGCAAATGTTGAAGATACCCTTGAGGCTTGTGTTGTTGTTTCTCATTCCTAACGAAGAACTGTATGCTCCTCGGGTGCAAAAGTACAAAAAAAGCCTTAAAAGGACAAATAAATTTGTGCGACGGGTGGTGTGTGGTAGATATAAAAAAGGCTGCCCTCGGTGGACAGCCTTTTGTGAGATAGGTATTTATACCTTATTTCTTCAATAGATACTTAATGAATAAGTAACCGCCGATAATCTGCAAAAGCATACCGGGGATACCGAGCTGGAAATCCTGCATGGCGGCTGCGAAGCTACCAGTATAGGCCCACTCAAACGCTCCGCCTAATACCTGATAGCAGAGTACCACACCAGCCATTAAGGAGATAGATACCTTGTGTGTGCGTGATGCTACGTAGCCAGCTGTCATGGCAAGGATTGTTGACTTAGCCAAGATGGGGATTAATACTGCGGCCGCAGGCATGCCGAGGAGCAGATGGTTAATAACAGGAGAGAGAACAGCGGTCATAAGACCTACTTTCCAACCATATTTATATGCACCAATAAGCGTAAAGAAGTAGATAGGCAGCAGAATCATTCCTCCCTGAGGTACAAGGTGGCAGATTTGCGGCAGGGCGATATTACCCAGAACAAATAGTGCAGCAGCAATGTAAGTCTTGCTCTCGTTGTAGTTCAACGAGTAGAGTTTAATACTTGATGTTTGCATAACTTTAATTTTTATGTGTTAATTTTCTTTGTATCGTTTTTCTATTGTTGTCCAGTCGATTATACTCCACAGCGCCTTTACGTGGTCGGCTCGTCCAGGATCGCAAGCGCGACTACGATCAGAAGTACCGGAATACCCGGGAATCCGCTG
>CAYLRH010000095.1:0-5544 GCA_964385905.1 uncultured Alistipes sp. | reverse complement strand
GGATAACACTCGCATCTACGAGCGTTTCCGCACCGCTTGCGACCGTTTCTTTGAGGCTAAGCGTGAGTTCTACGCTGGTGTTAAGAGCGAGATGGAGCACAACCTCCAGCTTAAGCAGGAGATTTGTGAGGCTGCCGAGGCTTTACAGTCAAGCGAGGAGTGGAAGCGTGCGACAGAGGAGTTGATTGCTCTTCAGGCTAAGTGGAAGCAGGTGGGTGCCGTTTCACGCCGTTATTCGGATCAGGTGTGGAAGCGTTTCCGTGCCGCATGCGATAACTTCTTTGAGCGCAAGGCCAAGCACTTCGCAAGCATTGAGGATGAGCACGACTCAAACCTCAAGAAGAAGTTGGCACTTATTGAAGAGATGATGGCTGCCGACATCAAGGAGGGTGGATACGACATGATTAAGGAGTTTCAGCGTCGTTGGAGCGAGATTGGCTATGTGCCCATCAAGCAGAAAGATGCTGTGCAGAAGAAGTATAAGGAGGCTGTTGACCAGATGTTCGGAACGCTGCGCGGTTCGGAGCGTGACCGCTCGATGAATCGCTTTAAGGAGCGTTTGCAGAACATGAAGAGTACGGGCGACAAGCGCTTGAAGAACGAGCGTGAGCGCCTTTACAACAAGGTTCGCCAGATGGAGCAGGATATTGCTTTGCTGGAGAACAATGTCGGCTTCTTCTCTAAGTCGAAGAACGCTGAGGCCATGATTGCCGATATTCGCGAGAAGATTGCCAAGGCAAAGCAGGAGCTGCAGCTGACAATCGAAAAGGTACGTATGATAGATGCTCGTTCGGCTGAGGATAATGCGCCGAAAGAGTAGAGTCGAAGATATAGAGTACGCAAGGTCGGACTCGCGGTCCGAGCCGCGAGCCCGACCCGTTAGGTTAATGAATTAGGATACGGTTAGATAATTTAATAGTAATAAAAAGTTATGAAACTAAGTAAACCAAAGTACATCTTCGTTACGGGAGGTGTTGCATCGTCATTAGGCAAAGGTATTATTTCAGCCACCGTCGCACGTCTGCTTCAGGCTCGCGGCTATTCGGTGACGGTTCAGAAGTTCGACCCCTACATCAATGCTGATCCGGGTCGTCTTAACCCCTATGAGCATGGCGAAAGCTATGTTACTGAGGATGGAACGGAGTGTGACCTCGACTTGGGTCACTATGAGCGTTTTACTTCGATCACTACAACCAAGAACAATACGGTTACTACGGGTAAAATCTATAAGGAGATTCTTGAGAAGGAGCGCCGTGGCGAGTATATGGGTAAGACAGTGCAGGTTATTCCCCACATCACTGACGAGATTAAGCGTCGTATCCAGCTGCTGGGTGCAACCAAGAAGTATGATGTCATCATCTCGGAGATTGGTGGTACGGTAGGCGATATCGAGTCGTTGCCCTATATCGAGTCAGTGCGTCAGTTGCGTAACCAGCTGGGTTACCAGAATTCACTCTTGATTCACCTCGCGTGGGTGCCCTATATGGCCGCCGCTTGCGAGATGAAGACCAAGCCTACGCAGCACTCTGTTAAGGAGCTTCAGTCGGAGGGAGTTCAGCCCGATGTGTTGGTTTTGCGTGCCGAGCATAGTCTGGCCGAGGAGGTACGTCGCAAGGTAGCCTTGTTCTGTAACGTTACGGAGGATGCCGTTGTAGAGTCTATTGACGTTCCTACAATCTATGAGGTGCCCCTGCGTATGCACGACCAGCATCTGGACGATGTAATCCTGCGTAAGTTGGGTATCACCGATGCCGAGGAGCCTAACTTGAAGGCATGGAGCGAGTTCGTAGATAAGATTAAGAATCCCAAGCATAAGGTTGAGGTTGCGTTGGTAGGTAAATATACCGAGCTTCCCGATGCGTATAAGTCTATCAACGAGTCGTTCATCCACGCTGGTGCTATGAACCACTGCAAGGTAAAGGTTACATACGTTCCTGCCGAGCAGATTACCAACGAAAATGCTGCCGAGAAGTTGGCGGGTGTATCGGGTATCTTCGTTGCTCCGGGCTCTGGCGTTCGTGGCTTTGAGGGTAAGGTTGCCGCTGTCCGCTATGCACGCGAGAACAATGTTCCCTTCTTTGGCGTAGGATTGGGTATGCAGGCCTCAATTATCGAGTTTGCTCGCAACGTATTGGGTATGACCGATGCTCACTCACGCGAGCTGGATCCCCAGACCAAGTACCCTGTTATCGATTTGATGGAGGAGCAGAAGAAGGTAACCGAGAAGGGTGGCACAATGCGTTTGGGTGGCTATCCTTGCGCCTTGAAGGCTGGCTCGAAGGCCGCAGCGGCTTATGGCACAGACTCTGTAGTTGAGCGTCACCGTCACCGCTATGAGTTCAATGGCGCATACTTGCAGCAGTTTGAGGCTGCGGGCATGATGGCTACCGGTATCAACCCCGAGACAGGTCTTGTAGAGGTTCTGGAGGTACAGAATCACCCCTGGTTTGTTGCGGTGCTTTACAACCCTGAGTATAAGAGTACAGTATCTACCCCCGCTCCGTTGTTCGTAGCATTTGTTGCTGCCGCTATGGAGTATCAGAAGCAGAATAAGGCCGAGAAGGCAGAGTAATATTAATTTTAAAACCACGAAATGGATAAGAAAACAATAATTGGAGTTGTACTCATGTCGCTGATTTTTATCGGCTATGTGATGTACAATTCCAAGCAGCAGGCAGAATATCAAGAGTACATGGCACAGGTGCAGGCTGAGGAGCAGGCACGTGCAGAGGCTGAGGCAGCAACTACAGTAATTGAGGTTAGCGAGCAGACCGACTCGCTCACGGCAATGCAGGCTGTTGAGGCAGATAAGCAACGCGAGACAAATATCTTTGGTGAGCATTTGGTAGCAGCAAAGCAGGGTGTAGCGGAGAGTATCACTATGTCGAACGACTATATCACCGTCGATTTCACTACACAGGGCGGTATGATGAAGAAGGTGGTATTGGCCGAGTACACTAAGTATGCACCCAAGGAGGAGCGTACAGAGAAGGTTGTGCTGTTTGACCCTGAGACCGCTATGTTTGATATGGAGTTCTATATCAAGAATGGTCTAAATAACGTTAAGGTAAATACATCGGAGTATCTCTTTACATCGCAGGGCGTGCGTCGTGAGGCAGACCGTCAGGTGCTTACCATGAGCTTGGAGGTTGCCGATGGTGCTTTCTTGCAGTATGAGTATATCCTCTACGACGAGAAGCAGCCTTCACGCGACTATTTGGTTGATATGAATGTTAAGTTGGTGAATCTCTCACCTATTATGGCACAGCAGTCGACCTTGGGCTTTATGTGGAGCAACCGTACCTTCCAGAACGAGCGAAGCTTTAAGAACGAGAATATGTACACCACACTCTCATACCGCTTGCCCGGTGAGGATGATGTCGAGGATCTCGGTATGAGCGACAGCGATAAGGAGAAGCAGGTGCAGAACGAGGTTAATTGGGTGGCTTTCCGCCAGCAGTTCTTCTCGCAGGCATTCATCGCTCACGGAAACTTTGCCTATGCCGACATGGGCTTCACTACCGAGGAGCAGGGGTCGGGTTTCCTGAAGCACTATACATCGCGTATGGGTGTGAACTACACTCCGCAGACTACTGAGTATAGCTTCTCGCTCTATTGCGGACCTAACAAGTATGCTGTATTGTCGGATGTCGTAGCACCCGATGGTGAGGGTATTGCTATGGAGCGTTTGATTCCGCTGGGCGGTTGGTTGGTAGGTTGGTTTAACCGTTGGATTGTAATCCCCGTGTTCGACTTCCTGCGTAACTATATCGCAAGTTTTGGTGTCATTATCCTCATTCTGACTATCCTTGTGAAGCTGCTTATCTTCCCGTTGACATATAAGAGCTACCTCTCTACGGCCAAGATGCGTGTTATCAAGCCTGAGATGGATGCTTTGAACGAGAAGTACCCCACGCAGGAGGATGCAATGAAGAAGCAACAGGAGATGATGAATCTCTACAAGAAGGCTGGTATCAATCCTATGGGCGGTTGCGTTCCTATGTTGATTCAGTTGCCTCTGTTGTGGGCATTGTTCCGCTTCTTCCCCGTAAGTATCGAGTTGCGTGGCCAGTCGTTCCTGTGGGCCGATGACCTCTCGTCTTACGATAGTGTATTGCAGTTGCCCTTCTCTATTCCGTGGTATGGTGACCATGTGAGCCTGTTTGCTCTGTTGATGTGTCTTGCTATGGTTGGTTTCTCATACTTCACATATCAGCAGCAGGGTACCGCTAACCAGCCTGGTATGGCAGGTATGAAGTTTATGATGGTATATATGATGCCTGCAATGATGCTCTTCTGGTTTAACGACTTTGCATCGGGATTGTGCTACTACTATCTCGTTTCGCAGATTCTGACTATGATTATCATGACGAGCATGCGTCGTTTTGTTGACGACGACAAGATTCGTTATATGATTGAGAAGAACTCGGCAAAGAACAAGAATAAGAAGAAGTCGAAGTTCCAGTTGCGTTATGAGGAGCTTATGCGTCAGCAGGAGGAGATGGCTCGTCAGCAACAGAAGAACAATAGGCGTCGTTAATTTATAATTAGGCCGTTTCAGGCTATAAATGCTCTCTCCGATTGCGGAGAGGGCATTTTTTTCTCTATTGGGCGGTAGGGTAGCCGATGACCTGTATAAGAGCCAAATTAGTCCCAATTCTTTCGTAAAGATTAATCATGAGTAAAATACCTGCCTGCGTATATTAAGGGCGTAGATGAACCTCTTTTGCGGTAATAACGGCAATAATCGGTAAATCTCTTCGCACAGTGTTTCTGGCTTGCCTTACACGGTGGAAGCAAGCGCCCATGATAGGTGTGGCATACTATTCCTATGCAATCACTCAAAGGCAGATTCTGCATCGCCTTAACTGAACACAAAAAGGAGAGCCACCTCCAAAGGGGGTGGCTCTCACAATGACCTTTTTTGTATTTGTTAATAAAATAAACAGCCTATTACCAACCGGGATTCTGATCCAAGTTAGGATTCAAAACGAAGCACTGTGCAGGAACAGGATACAAGTACATGTTGTCGTTCCAGATACGTGAGTCGAAGTTGTAGTTCATGATGTAACCACCCTCAACAGGGATCATCTGAGCCAACTTATCATCGTATGCAGTGATCAAACCCTTGTACTCCTCGGGTACAGACGAAGAATCCTTAGTGAAGTATACATCGTATGTGCCATCACCGTTGATATCCAGCGGAGCCTCAAGCTCAGGTACGAAGATACCATCCCAAGGCATACCGTTAGTGTAATCCCAAAGGTGACCACAAGCCCAACGCTTAAGGTCGAGCATACGGTGACCCTCCATGATGAGCTCGATAGCACGCTCACGACGTACCTCAAGAACAGCAGCGCTCAAGTCGCCATAGTACTTTACGAGCAAGGGATCCTTCTCAGTGGGAACCTTATCCAAACCACCAGTGATGCCAGCGCGAGCACGCAATGCACCGATAGTCTTAGCCCAATCAGCATCTGTCAACTGACCCAACTCAGCCTTAGCCTCAGCATAGTTCAAAAGGATCTCAGCATAACGGAACAA
>CAYLRH010000094.1:0-5563 GCA_964385905.1 uncultured Alistipes sp. | reverse complement strand
GGCTAACTTGTACTTTGTGGTATCCGCTGTGGGGTAGAGGGGCATTTTCTCGTGCTTGGCTGACAATTCATCGGCTATGCACTTCTCTACGATAGGATTCTTGAAGAAACTGCCAGCATTGCCCAGAACGGCTGTGTCGGGCAACTTGCTGCGGCGAATTTTACATACAGCTTCGCGGATATTCTTGAGTGTAGGCCCACCGAGAGCCTCCGTTTCGCGAGCCAAGTCGCCATAGCCGAGATTGGGCTGGGGGAGCTTGCTCAATGTAAACTCCACCGAAGTGATGATGGCACGGCCTCGCAACTCCTGCTTGAAGATGCTGTCGCGGTACGAGAAGCGACACTTCTTGTTTGTGAGTGACAGGTGCTTGCACTCAACCGTGTCAAAGTAGTGTACACGGCCGATAACATCCTTTGCCTCAGCTCCGTATGCGCCAATGTTCTGTACGGGTGCTGCGCCAATAGTGCCGGGTATGAGCGACAGATTCTCCGCTCCCCACAACTCGCGCTCCACACACCACGCCACAAAGTCATCCCACTCAACGGCAGCCCCCACCTCTACGGTCAGCTGCTTAGAATCTTCGGCCAAAACCGTAATGGTGCGGCCTGTGGGGTGTATGAGTGTACCATCGTAGCGACGGGTGAAGAGGATATTGTTTCCTCCGCCCAATACGTACCACTTTTCGGGTGCATTGCCCTCGGCAAAAATCTCATCAAGCTCCTCGGCAGAGTCAAACTCAATGATACAATCCGCCCGCTCCTCAACATGGAAACTGTTGAGGTCGCGAAGCGGATGGTCATAATATTTTTTAATCATTCTTTACTTTTTCTTAGCGTCAATCTCTGCGAGCAGAGTCTTTACGGCTGCCTCAAGCTGCTCGTCACGACCTGTTACTACCAATTCGGGTGAGTTGGCAACCTTTACGTCGGGCTCCAGCTGGTCGTTCTCAAGGTATGTGCCGTCGGCCTTGCGATAACCTACAACAGGAATACCAAACACGAGTGAGGGGTCTTGCAGACGCTCCCACGATACGCTGGTCATAGTTCCCGGCACGGGCATACCTACAACCTTACCGATATTACGCTGCTTGTAAACCCATGGTGTTCCGTGAGCATTCGAGTAGTTAGCCTCGCAGGTAATCATAATCGAAGCCTTGTTCCAGCGACGTGAAGGCATATCGCACGCCTCCTTGCCACGAACAACCTGTGTGAGGTACTTCTCACCGCTGAACAGAATCTCAATATCCTCGTGCATACGGCCGCCGCCGTTGAAGCGAGTGTCGATGACGATACCCTCGCAGTGGTTGTACTTACCCAGGATGTCGGCGTAGATAGTACGGAAGCTGCCGTCGGCCATAGACTCGATATGAACATAACCCAAGCGGCCTCCCGACAAACGCTCTACGTCGGCTGCGCGCTGTTTAACCCAGCGCTTGTAGAGCAGTGAGTTGAGGCGACCCTGTGTGATAGGCAATACCACCTCATCCCAGCGGCTACCATCAGCAGGACGATATACCGAAACGAGAGTGCGCTTGCCAGAGATACGGTTCAGCATGGGGAAGTAGTCCTTGTCTTCGAGGATAGACTCTCCGTTAATCTTTTCGATGATGTCACCCTTCTTAACCTTCGATGAAGCCTTGTCGAAAGGTCCACCTGCTACAACTTCGTCAACAAGCAGGCCATCGCCCTTGCGGTTGAAGTCGTAGATAAGACCGAGGTCGGCAGTCTGGTCGTCGCTTGTGGTTGAGGGATGTGTATAGCGACCTCCCGTATGCGAAACGTTCAACTCGCCGAGCCACTCGCTCAAGAGCTCTGCAAAGTCGTAGTTGTTGTCAATGTGGGGCAGGAAGCGGGCGTAGTTGTCACGCATAGCGTCCCAATCCACACCGTGCATATCCTTGTGATAGAAACGAGCCTTCTCTTGACGATATACGCGGTCGAACATATACTCACGCTCGGCAGCACGGTCGAGTGTCATATCGCCACGTACAGCAATGGGCGTGGGAGCACCTGAGCCACCCTTGAGCTTCTTCATCTGGCCACCCAAGAGGAACATATTCTCCATCTTCTTGTCCCACACCAGTGAGCCATTACCGATAGAGCGGTGCAGAGCCTTGTTGTCGCGCTTGCGCAAATTCATCTGCCAGAGGTCGAACTTACCCTCATAAGAGATTACGTAGTAGAGATTCTCGCCCTTCTTGTCCATTGTGAAACTGCTCAGCGGACCAGAGTGGGGCGTGAGGCGTACGATACGGTCCTCGATGTTGTCCAACTCGATAACAATATCCTCAACCTTTGCATCGGCCTTCTTGTCATCTTTCTTGTCGGCATCCTTCTTCTCTGCCTCCTTAGCCTTCTTCTCAGCCTCGGTGTATATCTCATACTCCTCCTTGCTCATCTGTGCAATCTCGTAAGCCTTGCGGTTGAGGTAGATAATCATCACATCGTTGAGCGAGCCCCACGATGCGTGGCTACGCATACCGTAGCGGTCAGAAGAGAAGAGCAGTGCATTGCCGTCCAATACCCACTGGGGCTCATAGTCGAAGTAGCCTGTGTTTGTAAGGTTTACAATCTTGCCACCCTGTGCGCTTACGATACCTACGTCAGAGTAGGGGTCGTGACGGTTGCCCGTGTAGCTCAATGCAAACCACTTGCTGTCGGGTGACCAAGCAAACTCCATCGAACCAGCGGTAGAGTAGTGCTGCGTGCCATCTGTAATCTGGCGCACCTTGCCTGTCTCGATATTCTTAACCATCAGGCGGCAACGGTCCTCAACGTATGCCAACTCCTTGCCGTCGGGTGAGAACTGAGGCTCTGTGCGGTCAATCTTATCATCCTTGAACAGAGGCTTCTCCTCGATGAGTGTAGCGTTGGGGAAGTTGGGATCCTCCTTGCGGGTAATCTTTGCGATATAGATGTTCCAGTAGCCGTTACGCTCAGATGCGTATGCCAATGTGCGGTTGTCGGCACCCCATGAGGGTGATGACTCCGACTCGGCTGTTGTGGTAATCTGCTTTGTAGTGGGGTAGTCAACCGCTGTAACGAAAATCTCGCCACGCGATACGAAGGCAATCTGCTTGCCATCGGGTGATACGGTAGAGCTGCCGCCACCGCTAACGTTTAGCTGCGATGTGATGTTTGGATCCTCATCAGAGGTAATCGATACGGCAAGCTTTTTGGGTGATGAGCCACTCATGGTGTAAATCTCTCCGTTGTAGCCGAAGCACAATGTGCCGTTGTCGGCCATTGAGAGGAAGCGTACGGGGTGAGTCTTGAAGCGTGTCACCTGCTTTGCAGCGGCAGTGTTGTCGGCGGGCATTGACCATACGTTGAATGTGCCTCCGCGCTCGCTCAAGAAGTAGATATTCTTGTCTGCATCGGCATAGATGGGGTTGCGGTCCTCGCCAGCCCAGTCGGTAAGCTGTGTATGCTTACCTGAAGCTGAGTCGTAGAGCCAGATGTCGCGTGTGATAGATGATGTATGGTGCTTGCGGAAATCATCCTCGCCACCCTTGCGGTCCTGATAGAGGAACTTCTTACCGTCGCGGCTGAAGTTGATGTACTGCGCAGGTGTACCCAATACTCGCTCGGGACGACCACCATCTACACTTACGGCGTACAACTCGCCCATGTAGCTCTTGGGGAACATTACGTTTGATACGGGGTCGGCGATGGTTGCACCATAGTAAATCTTCTTACCATCGTTTGAGAAGGCATAAGGCTCCTCCTTTGCCGAGTGCGTTGTTACGCGTTTCGATGCGCCACCCGCAGCGGGAACGGTGAAGATGTCGAAATTACCGTAGCGGTTACAAGCGTAAGCGATGGTCTTTGAGTCGGGTGACCATACGGGCTGTGTATCGTGATTCTCGGCCGAAGTAAGACGTACGGCCTCGCCACCTGTGGTGGGGACTACATAAATGCTACCTTTATAGGTAAATGCAATCTTCTGCCCATCGGGCGAAATGGCTGGATAACGCATCCACAGAGGAGATGCCTGAGTAGCAAATGCCGCCAAAAGCATAGCTACGAGAAGTGAAAAATGTTTCATATTGGTCTATTTTCTTAATGATTACACGTTTGGGTGGAATAAATTTTCCGCTATATGCGACAAAGTTAAAAAATATTTTGTAAATTTGGATAATTTTTAAGCCTAAGAGGCTATAAAGTCGCCAACCTAAACCTAAAACAATAACGTATTAAAGATAAAATTAGAGATTATGTTCAGCAAAGAGGATTTACAACAGATTGAGCAACATGGTTTAACACAGGCTCAGGTAGAACAGCAAATCGAGAACTTCCGCCAGGGATTCCCCTATTTGAAGATTGTGCGTGCCGCAGCTGCAGGTGACGGAGTACTGGTGATGGACGACGAGCAGATAGCTCGTGCCGAGGCTCGTTACGATGAGGCCGCAGCTAATATCAAGGTGGTTAAGTTTGTGCCTGCATCGGGTGCAGCTACACGTATGTTCAAGGAGTTGTTCGAGTATGTGAATGACGACAAGCGTACTCCCGGCATTGATAAATTGTTGGATAACATCGAAAAGTTCGCCTTTTGGCCCGAACTCTCGAAGTATATCATGCCCGATTCGCCCGATGAGGAGATTGTGGAGTCTATCGTTAAAACGGGTTTGTGCTACGGTGCTAAGCCTAAGGGACTTGTTACATTCCACTCTTATCCTGAGGGTAACCGCAAGGCTGTTGAGGAGCATCTGGTTGAGGGTGCGTTGTATGCTCGTTCTGGCGATGAGGTTTATATCCACTTTACCGTATCTTCGGAGCATATGGGCGGCTTCTGGGATGTTTTGGGTGCTACACAGCCCTACTATGAGGAGCGCTTTGGTGTGAAGTATAATGTATCGTTCTCGGTGCAGAAGCCTTCGACCGACACTATTGCGGTAAATCCCGACAATACGCCTTTCCGTACCGACGAGGGCAAACTGCTGTTCCGCCCCGCAGGTCATGGTGCGTTGATTGAGAACTTGAATGATATTGATGCCGATATAATCTTCGTAAAGAATATCGACAACGTAACCACCGACGAGCGTCGTGGCGATACAGTCAAGTATAAGAAGGCGTTGGCTGGTCTGTTGCTTGAGTTGCAGGAGCAGGCTTTCGAGTACCTGAAGGTTTTGGAGGTTGGCGGTGCTGACCTTGAGCCTATTGCCCGTTTTGTGCAGGATAAGTTGTGTGTTAAGTTGCCCGAGGATTACAATACCGAGTTGTTGAAGGCTGTGTTGAATCGACCTATCCGTGTTTGCGGCGTAGTTCGTAATCAGGGTGAGCCCGGTGGCGGTCCGTTCTGGGTTGATGGCGGTGATGGCACAGAGTCACTGCAGATTGCCGAGTCAAGCCAGATTGCTCCTGAGGATATGCACCTGATGAAGTCGGCTACACACTTCAACCCCGTAGATTTGGTTTGCGGTGTTAAGGATTCGCGTGGCGGTAAGTTCGACCTTACACAATATACCGACCCCTCTACTGGTTTCATCTCGTCGAAGTCAAGCGGCGGTCGTGACCTCCGTGCGCAGGAGTTGCCGGGATTGTGGAACGGCGCTATGGCCAAG
>CAYLRH010000093.1:0-5563 GCA_964385905.1 uncultured Alistipes sp. | reverse complement strand
ACTATGGCGGACACTCCATTGCCGTGTATAATCCCGATGATAAGGGTAAGCGCAAGGAGATGAATACCTTGATTCGTGACAACCGTGTAAACTTTGTCTGTGCGGCCGATTATTCTGAGGGCTCGGAGATTGATACCGTTGTAAAATCTATTGTAGATAAGATTGCTGCCGACTTGCGTCTTGAGCAGTTGGAGGCAGAGAGAGTATAAACCATTAACGAATTATTGTTTTGAAGAAGATACGATTAGGCCTTTTGCCACGTGTTATTATCGCCATCGCGTTGGGCGTTGCGCTGGGTGGGGTACTGCCTGAATGGATGGTGCGCGTGTTCTTGACTTTTAATGGCGTTTTCAGCCAATTCTTGGGCTTTGCTATTCCGTTGATAATTGTGGGCATGGTGATTCCCGCCATTGCCGATATTGGCCGTGGCGCAGGTCGTATGTTGGCCGTTACGGTGGCTTTAGCCTATGGCTCAACCCTCATATCGGGTTTGGCTTCATACTCAACGGCGATGCTCACCTTTCCCCCGCTTATTGATTCGCACGTAGCACTCGATGCTGCGAACGATACGGCAAAACTTGCACCCTTCTTTACGATGGATATACCGCCCGTGATGAGTGTAATGACTGCCCTTGTATTGGCTTTTGTCGTGGGGTTGGGACTTGCATATATCAAGGGTGATGTGTTGCGTCGTGCCGCTTCGGAGTTCGAGAGTATTGTTACCATGACCATCGAGTCGGTAATAATACCGCTCCTGCCGCTCTATATCTTTGGTATTTTCCTCGATATGACAGCAGCGGGCGAGGTGTTCCGAGTTTTGAGTGTCTTTATTAAGATTATTGGAGTTATATTCCTTCTGCATATTGCATGGCTGGTATTATTGTATGTGGTAGCGGGTGTGGTGTCAAAACGTAGTCCATTCAAGATGCTCTCAACGATGTTACCAGCTTACTTCACTGCGTTGGGAACGCAATCATCAGCTGCAACAATCCCTGTTACGTTGGCACAGACTCGTAAGATGGGAGTGAGTGAACAGGTGGCAGGTTTTGTTGTGCCGTTGTGTGCTACGATTCATATGTCGGGCAGTATGCTTAAGATTGTAGCTTGTGCTATTGCCCTGATGATGATGCAGGGTATGGCAATCGAATTTACCCATTTCTTCGGATTTATCTGCCTGCTTGGTATTACTATGGTAGCCGCTGCGGGAGTTCCAGGAGGTGCTATTATGGCGGCATTGGGTGTGTTGGCGTCGGTGTTGGGATTCACGGCCGAGGATCAGGCGTTGATGATTTCTTTGTATATTGCTATGGATAGCTTCGGTACAGCTTGTAATGTTACGGGTGACGGAGCATTGGCCGCTATTGTTGATAAGTTTAAATGGAATAAGTAGTTATGAAGATAGTTTTTGCAACCAACAATGCCCATAAGCTCAGCGAGGTGGCGCAGGTCGTTGGCGATAAGTTTGAGCTTGTAACCCTGCGCGAGTGTGGTATTACGGAGGATATTCCCGAAAATGAGCCTACACTTGAGGGCAATGCTTTGGCTAAAGCCCGTTTTGTATATGCTCGTACGGGCCTTAACTGCTTTGCCGATGATACGGGTTTGGAGGTCGATGCCCTGGGAGGCGAGCCAGGAGTCCGCTCGGCACGTTATGCCACCGATGGACATGATGATGAAGCCAATAAGCAGCTTTTGCTGGAGCGCTTGCAAGGTGTGGAGAATCGTGCGGCACAGTTCCGTACGGCTGTGGCCCTGATTATCGATGGTCGTGAGTATCTTTTCGAGGGTATCGTACGCGGAGATATTGCTCGCGAGGAACGCGGCGAAGGAGGCTTTGGTTACGACCCCTTGTTCTTCCCCGAGGGAGGCACCAAAACCTTTGCAGAGATGAGCGCCGAGGCAAAAAATGAAATCTCGCATCGCGGCCGTGCGGTAAGAAAGCTGGCTGAATTTTTAAGCAAATTATAATAATAAAGGCTGTCGTTGGACAGCCTTTTTGCTTATTTTTTATACCCAACAACCGTTATTGAGTATATCCCCGTTTGGTTGTTCTTGAACTCGTCGATTTGCTTGCGGTTGAGATGTTCATGCAGAACGTTGTCGGGAATTACCACTGTTTTCCTACGCACTACCTTTATATCCGCAAATCCAGCCCTCTCTATCTCGTATAAGTACTCCTTTTCCTGTATAGCGCTTGCGATACACCCAGCATATAGGGCTGCACTATCGGTAAACGCTTTGGGGAAGACGCCATTCAATACAACATCTGATATGCAGAAGTGTCCATCAGGCTTGAGCACACGATATATTTCAGAGAAGATTTTATCTTTTCTTGGGAGAAGATTCAATACACAGTTACTTACAATAACATCAGCCGTGTTATCGGCTAATGGCATATCTTCAATATCTCCTTCAATAAAGTCGATGTTCGAGAAGCCTCGACGTGTGGCGTTTGCTCTTGCACGTTCTATCATATTGGGTGCAAAGTCAATGCCTATTACGCGTCCCATTTCTCCAACCTCCTCGCGCGCTATAAAACAGTCGTTGCCTGCACCCGAACCGAGGTCGATAACCGTATCACCCTCCTTTATGCCAGCATATTGTACCGGCAACCCGCACCCAACTCCGAGGTCAGCATTGGGTTCATAACCTTTCAGTTTGGAGTAATCTTCGCTCATTATGGTAAATGTCTGCTTGGTGGGAGTCATTGGCCTGCAACCGCATTGCTTTGTAGGGTTTGTTTCTAATGCCAATTCGTTGTAGCGCAATTTTACCATCGCCTTAATTTCACTGTTTTTATCCATGTCTATATAATGTTTGCTGTTCGTAGAATAACGAATTATCAAGTCAAAAAAATAGTGCTACTCGCAGCAACTACTTTTTTTATGAATATATTTGCCGAATAGGCTGTTAAACAAGTCGTTGGCAATACGCCAATTTTCGGGGTTAATGCAATATCTAACTTTGGGCGTTTCGATTTCGCCTTGTATGAGCCCCGCCTCTTTTAGCTCCTTAAGGTGTTGTGATACCGTAGCCTTTGCTATTGGTAACTCTTCGTGAATATCACCGAAGTAACAACTATCTTGCTTGGCAAGAAACTCCATTATAGCTATTCGTGCTGGGTGTCCCATCGCCTTTGCTATGCGTGCAAGTTGCTCTTGTGTAGGGGTATATTGCTTGGAAGCCATATCTTTATCACATTTTTATTCGCAAATATACGAACATTGTGCGATAATTGCAAATGTTTGATAACTTTCGTAATTTTTTACTTATTCCTAGTATTACGGTAATATATGTATGCAAGCATAAGACACCATGCAATAAAACCTACTTTAAATCCTGTTGCCCAGATGTTATTATAATTCAGATTCAATACTTTGTCGTATATTTTTATAGTAGCAGTGCCACAAATTATCATAACTATCAAAAGTATGAAGTACAGAATAATTTTTTTAAAGATGGTCATACTCTTTCTTTTAGCACTTGCTGATTCCGATACGGGCCTCCTCGTTGTCTTTTTCTAATTTCTCGTCCTCGTCCCAGTCGAACATGGGAAACTCCTTGCCGCCCGCGAGTGAGAAGCGGGTGTAGGTGATGGGGAGGCCGCGCTGCAGAAACTTGGTTTCGTAGGCGGTTTTTACCGAGAGGTCGGCATCGGCATAGCCTGAGCCGTAGATGTCGTTATTCGACGCCTCGCACGGCAATGAGAAGTGGCGTACAACCTCGTTTGTATATCCGTAGAGGTGCTGTGAGTCGGTCTTGAGGTTAATCCAGCCGTCGGCGGCGAGGAACTGCGCATAGTACTCCAAGAAGATGGGTGATGTAAGGCGTTTCTTCGCACGGCGAGTCTTGAGCTGTGGGTCGGGGAATGTAATCCATATCTCGGCCACCTCGCCCTCGGCAAAGAATGAGTTGATAAACTCGATGCGTGTACGCAGGAAACCGACATTTTTCATACCATTCTCCGTCGCTGTCTTTGCACCGCGCCACATGCGGGCGCCTTTGATGTCCACACCGATATAATTAGCGTTGGGGTTACGCTCAGCCAAGGCGATGGTGTACTCTCCCTTGCCACAACCCAACTCCAGGATGATAGGGTTGTCGTTCTTGAAAAAATCTTTATGCCAGCGGCCCTTTAGGGGGTGGTCCTTATGAAAGATATCTTCAAATTCGGGTTGTACCATGCACTCGAACGTAAGATTCTCGGCAAATCGTCTGAGTTTATCTTTTCCCATCGTTATCTCTTCGTTTGAAAATTTACACCTACGGCCTCTACGCCTACAACGCTTTGTTGCGGCGTGATGACCATCTTATACTCACCCTCGCAGCGTAGATTAACCTCCTGGCGATAGGGTATGTCTATATCTTTTGTGGCAGTTGTTATGCTGTCCCATGAAAAATTTATCGGCAGACTCACCTGCTCGCTGTAACGCAACGAGTCGGGCGTCATCGTAGTAACCTCAAGCTCAAGACGCTTGGCTGTGAAGCGACGATTGACATGCAGCGTGATGCTGAGGTCGTAGTTCGATGACTCTTCGCTGTTTACATACGACACACTTGCCTCCTCGCTCCAGCCGTTTATATCTACATCGGTCATCACAACGCTACATTCGCTCATGCGGCATTGTGTGAACAAGATTATCGACATAATAAGGCTGAGTGTTCTGCCGAGGGTGCGCATCCTGCTACTCATTGTTTGATGTGTTTTCGCCCTTGTCGTTTCTCTCGCCATCACGCTTTTGCCACTCGCCACGACCACGACCGCGGTTGTTACGGCGGCGGTCACGACGCTCTCTGTTATCGCGTGGCTCACGGTTATTACTGTCAGCCTGCTGAGATGTAGCGTCCTGATTATCATTTACGGGGCGATTCTGGCCTTTGGGACGCTGATGTCTGCGGTCATCACGACGACGCTCCTCATGCTGCTGCTCGCCATCCTGCTGTGGTGTAGCCTCAAATGTTCTCGGCTGACGCTGGCGCGAATCCTTGTCGCGACGATTACGGTTGCGACGACGCTTATTCTGGTTGTCAAAACGGGTGATGCTATCCTCCTCGGTGCGGAATGTTGGCTCCTCAGTTGTGGGGATATTATCCTTGTCGATAATAGAGTCAACCTTACGGCCGGCACGATTTGCAGCAATAATCTCTCGCACACGTGATACGGGAATTGTCACGACATTTGCCATGGCATCCTTGCTGCTACTGAACGACATTGTACGGCCCAATATATCGGTCTTAACTAAGTGATACTCACCATCCATAGCCTGCAACGGCTCGCGCACACGCGGAAGTTTCTGTCGAGCATCGGCATATACGTCATACTCATACATCAGACAGCACTTGAGCTTCGAGCACTGTCCTGCCAACTTCTGAGGGTTGAGCGATATATCCTGCACGCGGGCTGCATTGGTCGTAACGCTTGAGAAGCTTGACACCCACGATGCGCAGCATAGCTCGCGTCCGCAGGCTCCGATACCTCCGATGCGACCAGCCTCCTGACGGGCACCAATCTGCTTCATCTCGATACGGATATGGAAACGCTCGGCAAAGACCTTGATCAGCT
>CAYLRH010000092.1:0-5601 GCA_964385905.1 uncultured Alistipes sp. | reverse complement strand
CACACAGGGTAATACGACGGCTGCGAATGGAAAGCCTTCAGGTAGTCAATCTCTCCCTCTGCGCCCTCGCTGTCACGCCACTTGACGGGCTGGGCATCTCCTTCGGGACGAAAATAGGTCACCGAATACTCCTGTATTGTCTCGGCCTTACCTGTTTCGCTGCCACGCAACTCGTACCACGTATCGTTAGGCTCGCCATCGCCATTCTCGTCCTGCATAACCCACACTATACCAGGCTCTGATGAGCCGTCGAACGAGTTTCCCTCGATAGCGAGGTCGTAGCCCTCGACATTGTCAACGCTGTGGTCGAAACCCACAACCAGATAGCCACCAAAGCCTCCGAGCGATATGAACTTACCCTCCGTCATGCGCCGCTCGGCATACTCTGTGGCAGCCTCTGCGGTAAGTTCCTCACCCGTAAAGCCGCCCGTCTTCGTTTCGTTAATAAACTGCCCTGGGGCGGGGGTGTACTCCCAAACTCTATCCCACTGCACCTCCGACGAGGGAGTGGCAGCACGATAGTATCTATCATCAAATGTGATTGTGATCACATCGTCTTTATTACAAGACGATGCAACCACAACCATCAACATACACACTGTTCTAAATATCCAATTAGAATAATCTTTTGGCTTCTTCACTCTTTGCTAATTTTTAGGTTTACTTGCTTATCACCGCAAACCTTACGGCCACTGGCCGCATTTACAACTTTTACCCTCCCCTAAATCTCCTCCTCGAAGGGGACTTTGGCCGCCGCAAACGGCTCCAAATATCGGATAGGGTCGGTTTACTACTTCTCGAATCTTACAGCAACATCGTCGTAGGCGAAGTAAGCGGGGCAATTCATGCCGTAGCTACCGCACTGATCCTCCGAGGCTACTATGTTAAACGCAATCTTTGCAACCTTGCCCAGTGGTGACAAATCCCACTTCTGCCATGTCTTCAAGATATTGCTGGCACCATTGCAGAGATAAAACTCAAGCGAGCCAACCTCTTCGTTATCAGCATTATATCCGTAAGCAATAATCTTGAGATATGTATTCTCTGTGGTAGGCACATTAAATCCATCGCCATAGGTGATTGAGTTCAATACATAGTTTGTGTTGGTTACATACATGTGGTCCACAACACGCTCTACACCATCCTTAAACTCAATGGCCTGCAAAGAGGCATCGTATATCTGCGAATTAAACGAATCACGATAACCGTTGTGTACCGCAAAATTTGCAGAGCCATTGTGTCCACCGATAGGGTTAGCCATCTGTAACATATACCAACCATAATATCCTGAGGGCAATGTCTCATAATCCGCCATCACATAATTCGAGATAGCATGGCCACCACCCCAATAAGGAGTTGTAAACGAGTGGTAAAGCTCGGTATTACCCTCATCGTACCAATAGTACTCATCATTCATGTAGTCGGTATATGTCAACGAACCTCCATACTGCTCATTATCAACCAAGTCACTCCAAGTATTGATAGCGGCTCCACCATAGAGCTCATAAGGTGAGAACTTAGCATCTGCATCCTCAAAAGTCAACACACGCAACTCGTAGTTGATTACGGGCAACTTGATAACGCGGCCATCGGCCAAAGTGATGATAACCATACCATCCTGCTCAACGATTGACACAAAGAACGAGTCGCCATCCTTTCCGTTGGTAATCTCAATTGTGCTACCGTCGCTGAAGGTCAATACATAACCATTCTCGGTCTGGGTGGTTGACATAATCACCTTACCCTTGTTCAGAGCCTCCACCAACGATGTGAGTGTTGCTATATCCTCCTGATTGGCAGTCACCTGCTCTTGCAGAGAATTAACCTTATCCCACAAACCTGAATCATCGTATTCGCACGATGTGAATAGAGATGTTGAAAACAGAACTACAACTGCCATCAACAAAAATTTTCTCTCCATAGCAAAAATATTTTAAGTTAATAAATAGTTTGCACTGTGGAGCAGAACCATAAATTAACTCAAAACACCTTTTGCCGTAGAGCCTATGCCGACAGGGCATCTGCACGTTTGTCCACCTGCGGCGGAACAAAAACTTATATTTTACGGATAAAATTAGTTTTGACTTGTCCCGTAGTCCTGCAGGTCACAAATCGTATAAATCGCAAAAGGTAGGTCTTCTGACTTGTTCCATTTGTGACGCCTTCCCAACGCAACAGCGTCAGTGGCAAAGAGTGTCACAAACTAACTTCGTATATCGGGCGACCGAATTAGGCATTTGCAGCCCAACCGCCCCGAAGTGGAACTCACAGCAACAGGCATTGTTCCGGATTCACACCGGATTCCCTATTATTCTCGGTGGCCGATGGCCACGCGGGAACCGTTTGCTCAATGCAAAGATAGTGAGATTTTTTGTTTTGCAACTTTTTTACGCAATATTTTTCACGGTTTGCATAAAAATAAAAAAACTCCCTCTTATAGAGGGAGAATTTTTCTCATTGGCAGCACCTGTCTATGCTACAACTCAGCCATTCCAGTCAAGGTCCTCATGGCAGCCCGGCCCTCCTCGCCAAGCGAGAGGGAGAAGTCGTTGACAAACAGGGCGATATGTTTATCTATCACATCGTCCTCCAGCTCCTGCGCGTGCTGCTTGACAAACTCGCGCGAGGTCATGGGATTCGAAAAGGCATATTCGATACTGCGCCTCAGCACACGCTCGACCTTCTGCTGCACCTCGCAGGGCAAATCGCGCCTTACCACAATACCACCCAACGGCAGGGGCAGACTTGTACGTGCCTCCCACTCCAGACCGAGGTCGGTAACCAGCTCAAGGTTACGGCGCTCATAGACAAAGCGTCCCTCGTGAATCAACACGCCACCATCGAACTCGCCACGCTCAACAGTTGCGGCAATCTCCGAGAAGAGCATCGGCGTGCGTTGCTCAATTTCGGGGAAGAGCCTTGCAACCAACGCATTGGCCGTAGTATGCTCGCCGGGTACGGCGATATGTCTTAATGCCCCCTGCTCACCCTTGCGGCGCACCAGCAGAGGACCATTTCCGCGCCCCAAAGCCGCACCGCTATCCAACAGGCGGTAACGCTCCGAAATGGCGGGCAGAACGGCACAACTGATTTTGCTCACATCGGGCACGCTCTGCATGACGCCCGCGTTCAGTTCCTCGATGTCGTGAAACTCAACATCGAAGCTTAGCCCCTCGCAATCCACACGGCCATTGACGATACCGTCAAACATAAAGGTGTCGTTCGGGCAGGGCGATATGCAGAGTTTTAGTCGGTTCATTACAGTACAGTTTCAAATTCGTAGTGGCCTGAGCGCACCTTATACAAGGCATAACCCTCGCGCACGCCCTTGCGGATGATATTTTCTGTCTCCTCGAACTCAGGCACAGCACCCTCAAACGGCAACCACAACGTAGCCGTAGAGCCTACGGGCACATCGCACGTGAGCTTGAAGCGGCCATCCATATGCTCCCAGCGGATAGCAATCTCTCCGTAGGTTGTGTCGTGCGTATATTCAACCCACTCCAAACCTGCGGGCACAACGGGGCGTACATCGAACGAGCGGAAGCCCGCATCCTTCACGCGCAAGCCCGCCAAGTCGCGGTAGAACCAGCCGATACCGCCACCAAACATCGGGTGGTTATGCGAGTTACCGCCATCCCACTGCTCCCACGTTACGGTAGCACCCTGCTCAATCCACCAGCCGAACGACGGGAAGTCGCGCTGGTTTATCATCTTGTAAGCCAAATCCTTAAGACCATTGTCACACAGTACCTCAAAGAGGAAACGAGTACCCACAATACCTGTATCGAGGTGGTCGTTCACCTCGGCGATATTTGCTCGCAGAGCCTCGACAACCTTTGCTTTGCGCTCCTCGGGAACGCCTATCTTCAGTGCCAACACATTGCTGCCATACTTGCCATATGAGCCCGTAACGGGGTCGTAGAGGTTGTCGTGGAATGCCTTGGCCGCATCGTCGCGAATCTTCTCAAACTCCGCAGCGTCCTTGCCCAGCGAGTGAGCCGTGCGAACCGCGATATCGGCACACTGCCAGAGGAAATAGGTGTGTACCAGCTCGGCACGTGGCAACTCGCGCGGAGGCAACCAGTCGCCCAAGTTCTTCCACTGCTGCACATCGTGCGAGAGCATCAAGCCCGTGTCGCTATCCACCCACGAAGTCATCCAGCGCACGTGGCGACGCATAGCGTTGAAGTTCTGCTCCAGAACGCGTCTGTCGCCATAGTGGAGGTAGAACTCCCACGGCATAATCTCCATAGCGGCACCCCAGCCTACGCCACCGCCACAACCCGGCTGCCAAGGCGCACCGTTGGGAACATAACCACCCGGAGTCTGCGCTCCGCGAATATCGCGCAACCACTTGTTGTAGAAGGTCTGCGCGTCGAAGTTGTGCATAACCGTTACGCACGCCACCTGACCATCACCCGTATAGGGCGAGCGCTCGCGGTGGGGGCAGTCGCTGGCGATAGCGCCGTGCATATTATCTAATTGGCTGCGTTGCCAAATCTGATTTATCTTGTTGATAAGCTCATTCGAGGTTGCGAACTCGCCCGCCACATCGACATCCGAATTCACAGCGTGCGCCTCGACCTGCTCGGCCGTAAGGTTATCAATGCCGCGCACCTCAACCTCCGAGAATACAAACCACGTAAAGCGTGCGTGGTACGACTCATCACCTGAGCCGTTGGCGATGTAGCTGTTTGAGCCGTTACCCGGCGACTCGGTAACATATTTAATATCAATCTTCTGTCCCTTCTCGGCCTTGATATTCTTCAGCGCCAGCCATCCCGAAATCTCCTCAGGGAACTTGATGCGGATATGGTCCTCCTTCTTCTCAAACTCGATGGGAGCATAGCGCTTGGTGATGCGGTCAGCAGGGCCATTTTGCGGTATGAGTTTTCCGATGGGGGCTTTCTTCACTGCCACCTGTTGCCATGCCGTATCGTCATACGCAGCCGTAGCCCAACCCTTATGCTCAAGGCGTGCATCGTAGTGCTCACCAAAGAATATCTGGTCGCTGGTGATGGCTGAGCGCTCCGCCTTCCATGTAGTGTCAGATGCGATAATCTCGCGCGAGCCATCCTCATATAAAATCTCTATCTGTCCCATAAAGCGTGGCGTGCCGTAACCCATAGCGGGCCAATGGCGCACCATATCGTAGAAACCGTTGCCGAGGATAACGCCAACGGCATTCTCGCCCTCAACCAACAGCGACTCAACCTCGCGGGTGAGGTACATCACAAGATACTCCTCGAAGGGGTCGGTAACCACAATGCCACGAGTATTGAGTTCGGGGCGTGTTGAGTAGTTGGTCTGGTTGGGAGAGAGGTAATCCTCGCCAACGCGCTGACCGTTGATATATAGCTCGAAGTAACCCAAGCCCGTACCATAGAAGCGTGCCTCACGAACCTTCTTATTTACCGAAAACTCCTTACGCAGAAGTGGCGCGGGCATAACATCTTTCGATTTCATCATATCGTACGAATCCTCGCCCTGCCAGGGAGCGCCAATCCACTCGCCCTGCCACTCATCCTTCGAGAATAAGCCCATGTGCCAACGTGCCGGCACGCTCCACTCCGAAGCACGGCCCTGCTCGTCCCACAC
>CAYLRH010000091.1:0-5678 GCA_964385905.1 uncultured Alistipes sp. | reverse complement strand
ATCAGAGCACCTGTGACGCATCCACATTCCACCACCAAACGCGGCGGAGATCTTAAGTGCCTTGTCGGGACAAACGCCTAACTTGTTAGCCGCATGGCCCATTACGATCTGTGAGCAGTCGATACCCTGCTGAAACAACTCAGCAATACTTTGTTCTGTAAGATTTTCGATTTTCATATCAAGTAGAGTTAAAGAGTTTATACAAATTTAATAATTTGCCTAAGTTATGCTTTTTACCTGAGCGTTAAAACGAAAAAAACTCTCTGAACACGAAAATAGGGCAGGCGTTTGTTTGTCGCAAAACAACGAATAGAAAAAAAGTGCTTAAAGCACTTTCTTCTCCATGATGTAGTCGTTCATCTCGAAGCCCTCGCCGATAGCATTATCCTCCTCGGCTATGACCTTAAAGTCTTTTGCGAGGTAAACCTCATAAGCATGTGTATTGTTGCGATTTACCGTAAGATATATTGATGTCATATCTCCCTCATGACATAGCTCTATCATACGCTGCAATCCCAACGAGAATAGGCCTCTACCGCGATTCTGCTTCAAGATATAATACTTACTCAAGAACAATCTTTCGTCCTGTGGCTGCACACCGAAATAACCCAAAATCTCGTCACCCTCCTCAATCAAGAAGTAACGATACCCATGCATCAACTGCCCTGATATAGCCTCAAAACTCTGAAACTTCTCAATCATATACTCCACCTGTTCGGGAGTACAAAACGACACATTCGCCTCGCGCCACACTTCGCGTGCCACCTTGGCCAATCGTCGCACATCGGCCTCACTAAAAATCTCTCTAATACTCATTACCAAACAATCGGCTCCTTTCCGATACTTTGCAAATAGGCATTTGCCTGTGAAAAATGTTTACATCCGAAAAAACCACGATACACCGATAGGGGAGAGGGATGAACGCTCTTCAGTATCAAGTTTCGTGATGGGTCAGCCATCTGTCCCTTTTTCTGCGCATAACTGCCCCACAGCATATATACAACACCCTGTTTCTGCTCTCCGATAACACGAACAACAGCATCGGTAAACTGCTCCCAGCCACGCCCCGCGTGCGATACAGCCTGATGCGCTCGAACGGTCAAAACAGAGTTCAGTAGCAACACGCCCTGCTCGGCCCAGCGGTCAAGGTTTCCGCTCGTAGGGATAGGTGTTCCCATGTCGGATTGTATCTCCTTGAATATATTCTGCAACGAGGGAGGAAACTGCACCCCGTCGTTGACCGAAAAGCAGAGGCCGTTTGCCTGTCCCACGCCATGATATGGGTCCTGACCGATAATCACAACCTTGAGCGAATCAACCGGACACTTATCAAATGCTCGAAAAATATTTCGTCCCGACGGGAATACCGGTCCTGCCGAATATTCGGCACGCACGAAACGGGTAAGTTCCTCAAAATAAGGTTTATCAAATTCTGCTTGTAGGAGCTGTTTCCAATCTTCTGCAATCTTTACATCCATAAAAAATAAAATTTTTTCATTGTAAAAATATAAAAAAAATATAACTTTGCCCTAATCAAACCAATAAAACATTATGAAAAAGTTATTCTTACTCGTTTTGCTCGCGCTGACTGCCTCTTATAGCGTTGAAGCAAAAAAACCGAAACAACCTAAAATCAACAACATCATCTATATGATTGGCGATGGTATGGGATTGGCACATGTGTCAATGCTTCAGATTGAGCAGAAGTATGCTCCGTCGGCATTTGACCGTGCGCAGAACATCGCACTCACCAAGACCTACTCTCGCAACAACCGTGTTACCGACTCGGCTGCATCAGGTACCGCATTGGCAACAGGTTACAAGACCAACAACTCGACGCTCGGCCTTACACCCGAGGGTACTCGTGTTGAGTCTATCATAGCCAAAGCTGAGAAGAAAAACTTTGCAACAGGTATTGTTGTTACCTGCTATGTAAACCACGCTACACCCGCAGCATTCTATGCTCACGTCGAGAAACGCGGCGACAACAATGGCATTATCAAGGACTTTATGCAGGGTGACAATATCGACGTTGTATTTGGTGGAGGTAAGAAGTACTTCGAGCGTTACTTCAAGGAGCAGGAGAAGGATTTCGTTGCCGAGCTTAAGAATAAGGGATATAATGTATTGCTTGATCTCGATCAGCTAACAAGCGTTAAGAGTGGCGATGTTATCGGTCTTTTTGCCGAGGGTGATTTGCCTTTGAAGCGTCAGGGACGTGGTGAGTATTTGGCAGAGGCTACCGCTCAAGCACTGGAGATATTGACCAACAACGTTAAGGCTCAGAAGAAGGATGGCTTTGTATTGATGGTTGAGGGCTCGAAGATTGATGGCGAGGGCCACGGTAAGAATATCGAGGGTATCTTGGCTGAGACTCGCGATTTCGAGAAGGCTATTCAGGTTGCTATGGATTATGCCGACGCACACCCCGGAACATTGGTTGTAGTTACTTCAGACCACGAGACATCGGGCCTTAGCATCCCCAGCAACAAGACCGACTTTACCCTTCCTGAGAGTGGTATCAGCTACGCATTCGGAACATCAAGCCACACAGGCATCATGGTTCCCGTATATCTTTATGGTACAGGCGCAGACCAGATTAATGGCATTATGGAGAACTCGGAGCTTTCTCAGAAGTTGCAGAGCATATTGAAACTTTGGGAGTAAATCCTCAGTTACAATAAAAAAAGAGTACGAACCCGCGTGGATTCGTACTCTTTTTTATTAAACTCTACTCCGCCTCAGCAAAGTACTTATAGAACATCGGAATCGTGCGAACACCCTTATCAAACTGCTCAAGGCCGTAGCTCTCATTGGGCGAGTGAATTGCATCCTCTGCCAAGCCGAAGCCAATCAGCAATGACTTAATACCCAAGATGCGCTCAAAGCCGCTGATAATAGGAATCGAACCACCAGAGTAGAAGGGTAGAGGTTTCTTGCCAAAGGTGTCAACGATAGCCTGCTCGGCAGCCTTATATGCAGCCATATCAGTAGGTGACACATAGGGCGCTCCGCCATGCAGATATTTAACATTCACCTTTACTGACTTGGGAGCAATGGTGCGGAAATGCTTCTCGAACAACTCGCCAATCTTCTCAAAATCCTGATTGGGGACAAGGCGCATAGAGATCTTTGCCGATGCACGCGAAGGGATAACGGTCTTTGTACCCTCCTCGATATAACCACCCCAGATACCATTCACATCCAACGAAGGACGCACGCCCGTGCGCTCAATGGTGGTGTAGCCAGCCTCGCCCTCTACATCATCAATATCGAGAGCCTTCTTATAATCATCCAAATTGAATGGAGCCTTATTGAATGCCTCTCGCTCGGCGGGTGTCAAGTCACGAACATCATCATAGAAGCCGGGGATAGTCACACGACCACGCTCGTCGGTAAGCGATGCAACCAACTTTGTCAGCACATTGGCGGGATTAGCCACAGCACCACCAAACAGGCCTGAGTGCAAATCCTTATTCGGACCGACAACCTCCACCTCCATATATGTAAGACCACGCAAACCGCAAGTGATAGAGGGTGTATTCATCGAAATCATCGAGGTATCCGACACGAGGATAATATTCGCCTTGAGCATATCCTTATAATCCTCACAGAACTTATAGAGGCTCGGTGAGCCAATCTCCTCCTCGCCCTCAAGCATAAACTTCACGTTGCAGGGGAGTGAATCGGTAGCACACATAGCCTCGAAAGCCTTGGCGTGCATAAAGAGCTGACCCTTATCATCATCAGCGCCACGGCCCCAGATACGACCATCCTTGATAACAGGCTCGAAAGGTTCGGTACGCCACTCCTCACGAGGGTCAACTGGCATAACGTCGTAGTGACCATATACCAATACGGTCTTTGCCGCGGGGTCGATAATCTTCTCGGCATAAACAACGGGGTTACCATCCGTAGGCATCACCTCAGCACGGTCAGCACCAGCCTCCACCAAAGCGGCAGCCAACCACTCGGCACACTTCACCATATCGCCCTTATGCTCCGACTGAGCGCTGATTGAAGGGATACGCAGAAGGTCAAACAACTCGTTCAAGAAACGCTCCTTGTTAGCGTCAATATAACTTTGTACTTTTTCCATTTATAATTTATTGTTTTAAGGTATTTACTTACGACATATCTCCTCAATCTCACCCATTATTAGCTGTGCCAAAGCATCCGCCTCGGCAGCCGATTTCGCCTCGGTGTAGACACGAATAATAGGCTCGGTATTCGACTTGCGAAGATGCACCCAGTTCTCAGGGAAATCAATTTTTACACCATCTATATCGTTCACATTTTCACCAGCATAACGCTCCTTCATATCACGTAATACTTTATCTACGTCAATCTCTGGTGTAAGTTGGATTTTATTCTTCGATGCGTAGTATGCCGGATAGGTCGCGCGAAGCTCTGTCATCGAGCAATTCTTCTTAACAAGATGCGTGAGGAACAACGCCACGCCAACCAACGCATCACGACCATAATGCAGGGCAGGGTAGATGACTCCACCATTTCCCTCGCCACCTATAACAGCGCCGACCTCCTTCATCTTTGTAACAACATTTACCTCACCGACGGCCGATGCGCTGTACTCGCCACCATGTGCCTTTGTAACATCGCTTAAGGCACGCGATGAGCTAAGATTTGAAACTGTATTTCCAACCGTCTGCGAAAGAATGTAATCCGCCACGGCCACCAACGTATACTCCTCGCCAAACATCGTACCATCCTCATTCACCAATGCCAGACGGTCAACATCGGGGTCAACGACAACACCCAAATCGGCTTTCTCTTCAACCACCACGCGAGATATTTCGGTAAGGTGCTCGGCCAACGGTTCAGGATTGTGTGCAAAGTGTCCATCGGGGGTACAGTTAAGCTCCACAACATCACATCCCAACTCACGCAAAAGAGCAGGAATAACGACGCCACCAACAGAGTTCACAGCATCAACTACCACCTTGAACCTGCGGGCTTTAACGGCCTCCACGTCAACCATATCAAGAGCTAAGACCTGCTTGATATGAGTAGGGTTGAAATCCTCACGCAAAACGACCTTTCCAATGCAATCAACATCAGGAAAATCAAACTCCTCATCCTCGGCCAAAGCCAACACTCGCTTACCTTCGGCATCGTTCAAGAACTCGCCTTTTTCGTTTAGGAGTTTCAGCGCATTCCACTGCTTGGGATTGTGCGAGGCGGTGATGATAATACCACCGTCGGCCTTGTGCGTAATGACAGCCATCTCCGTACCCGGTGTGGTACATAAGCCTACATTAATAACATCTACACCACAACCCATAAGCGTACCCTCAATAATATCGTTCACCATCTCGCCAGAGATGCGTGCATCACGACCGACAACAATCGTAAGACGCTTACCATCATGCTTTTCACCCATAAAACGAGCGTAAGCCGTAGTGAATTTCACGATATCGATAGGTGTAAGGTTATCACCCTGCGCACCTCCGATTGTTCCGCGAATACCCGAAATTGATTTAATCAGTGTCATTCTATATCGTTTTAACAATTATACTTCTATTAAAAAAAAGCGGTTTTATTTTGTAATTCGATGTAAATATATTACTTTTATGCCATATAAAAAAGTCAAACCACGAAAAATTATCACATGCAACCGAGAGTTATAGCCTCTTCAGAATTGATTATCAATGGTGATG
>CAYLRH010000090.1:0-5685 GCA_964385905.1 uncultured Alistipes sp. | reverse complement strand
AGCCACCCTCACGGAAGAAGCACATCTGTGGGTGGTCCTGCGGAACGGCAGGGGTATAGACAACCATTGTTGTTGCGGGGTTGCGGAACGCTGCGGGGATATTCTCCACCTCGTCATCGTAGGTAACCACAGCACCCTCCGACTCCAAGGTGCGGGTGAGGGGTGTCTCGGTGCGGTCATAGCCCGCCACGGCACGTCCCTCGTGCAGGAAATAACGAGCCAAGGCGCTCATACCAATGCCGCCAATGCCAAGAAAGTATATGTTGGTGTAGTTCATTTTTTTGTTTTTTATAGGGGCTATAAGTGTTATATGTGTTTAAGGGCTTCCTTTTTGAAATTGTATAACGAGAGCTGATTTCTATTAAAATCTGCTCCACTCTTTTTCAATTTGTTTAACTACGCGGTCTGCTGCGTCCTTGATGCCGAGGCGAGAGATATTTTTCTTCAGCGTAGCCAAACGCTCCTTGTCCTCCAGCTGATTCAATGCCGTAGGCATACCCTGCATAACGGCATCCGCATCACGCACCATAAGCGCTGCATCCTTCTCCACCAGAGCCATAGCATTCTTGGTCTGATGGTCCTCGGCAACATTGGGCGAGGGAACAAAGATTGTCGGCTTGCCCACCAGGCACAACTCCGACACTGTGCAGGCACCGCTACGCGAGATAACCACATCGGCAACCTCGTAGGCGTAGTCCATACGCTCGATAAATGCGCCCTGCCAGATATTGGCTGTGGGGTGCGCTACGAGGAAGTCGCGCATCTCGGCCTCGTAGTATTTACCTGTCTGCCAGATAACCTGCACGGGCGAGATGCCATCAAGCGTAGGAAGCCAATACTTCATCATCTCATTCAGCGTACGTGTACCGAGCGAGCCACCCACAACCAGCACCGTAGGCAGATCGGCCGTGAAACCGTAGTGCGCCAACGCCTCGGCGCTCTTCTCCGCGGCAGGGGCAAAGCGGCCACGCAGGGGGTTACCCGTCATAACAATCTTATCGGCAGGGAAGAAGCGCTCCATATTGTCGTACGCAACGCAGATACGGCGTGCGCCACGAGCCAACACCTTGTTCGTAACACCCGCGTAGGAGTTCTGCTCCTGAATGATGGTAGGCACGCCCATACGTTGTGCCGCCCACAGCACAGGTGCCGAGGCATAGCCGCCAAAGCCGACAACAATATCGGCCGAGAAGTCGCGTATGACCTTACGCGCCTTGCGCACGCTGCTCACAACCTTGAAGGGCACAAGCAGATTCTTCGGCTCCAAACGGCGTTGCAGGCCAGCGATAGGCAGACCCACTATATCGTATCCCAAGGCGGGAATCTTCTCCATCTCCATCTTGCCCTCGGCACCCACGAAGAGGATTTCAACCTCCTCCTTCCACTTACGCTTGAGCGCCTCGGCTACGGCTACGGCGGGATATATATGGCCTCCCGTGCCGCCACCTGAAAGTATTATTCGTTTCATCTTATATCATTTCCTTTGCTTCCTATAACTCACCCCCTGCTACGGCAGAGATAGGTGTTATAAGTGTTATAGATGCTATAAATTAAAAAATCCTTTGCTTTTCTATCGTCCCCAGCTCTCGCGGTCAAGCGAGCGGTAGGTGATGGCCTCAGAGATGTGTAGCGGAGTAATATCCGCCTTACCCTCTAAGTCGGCTATCGTGCGTGCCACCTTGATGATGCGGTCGTAGGCGCGGGCCGAGAGCTGCATACGCTCCATAGCGCCGTCTAAAAGTCGGCGTGCCTCGGCCGAGAGGGGGCAGAACTGCCGTAACATGGCCGACGACATCATCGTATTGGTATGTATTCCCGTACCTTGAAAACGCTCGGCCTGTATCCTGCGGGCACGCATCACGCGCTCACGCACGGCAGCACTCGGCTCGGCAAGTTCTGACGAGGATAGCTCCTCGCGAGAAACGGGTGTAATCTCCACGTGCAGGTCTATGCGGTCCATCAACGGCCCTGATATACGCCCAGCATAACGTCTGACGGCAGCAGGCGAACAGGTACACTCCTTGTCGGGGTGGTTGTAGTAGCCGCACGGGCAGGGGTTCATCGAGGCCACAAGGGTGAAGTTCGACGGATAATCGACCGAGTAACGTACCCTCGAAATGGTTATATGCTTATCCTCCATAGGTTGGCGCAGCACCTCCAAAACAGAGTGGCCAAACTCTGGCATCTCATCCAAAAACAGCACTCCATTATGTGCTAACGACACCTCACCCGGCTGAGGCGAGTTACCGCCACCGATGAGTGCCATTGGCGATGCCATGTGGTGCGGGGCACGGAACGGACGCTGACGCATAAGGCCACGCGTGGTGCCCAGCTTACCCGCCACGGAGTGTATCTTCGTGGTTTCGAGTGCCTCCTCCAGCGTCATCGGGGGCATGATAGTCGGCATACGGCGCGCAAGCATAGTCTTTCCAGAGCCCGGAGGGCCTATCATTATGACGTTGTGGCCTCCCGCAGCGGCAATCTCCAGCGCTCGCTTGGCGTGCGCCTGTCCCTTCACGTCGGCAAAGTCGTCGGCATACAGCTCTGTGGGCGTGTGTTGCTCCACCTCGTGAACTACCGAAAAAATCTCCTGCTCGCCATTGAGTGAGGCGGCAACCTCCGCGAGTGACTCTACGGCCAGCACCTCGATACCATCGACAACGGCCGCCTCCAAGGCGTTCTCCTTGGGGACATAGATGCGTTTATAGCCTCGCACCTTCGCCTCGGCGGTGATGGGCAGCACGCCACGTACACCTCGCACCGAACCATCCAACGACAGCTCACCCACAAACCATGCATCAGCCAAATGCTCGGCGACAATCTGATTTGTGGCGGCGAGGATAGCAACGGCGATGGGTAAGTCGTATCCAGAGCCCTCCTTGCGCAGGTCGGCAGGAGCGAGGTTGACCACACATTTGCGGGCGGTCATGCGGTAACCCGAATTCTCAAAGGCTGAGCGTATGCGTTGCTCACTCTCGCGCACAGCATTGTCAGGCAGACCAACGAGAAACAAGCCCAAGCCGCCACCCGTGATGCTTACTTCCACGGTGACTTGGGTTGCCCCGATGCCTGCGACAGTACCTGTATATGCGCGAATGACCATTGTTTTTCTTTATCTTTTTTTAGATTGCCGCGTCGGGCAGTGCCCTCCTCGCAATGACTATTTATCGAATGACTCCTCTAAAGCGCCCTATCTCTGCCCCCTTTAGAAGGGCACCTCGTCGGTGAGAGGTTTTGGTTTATCCATATTTGTCGGGCCCTGCTGGATATCAAACTCATTGCTACCCATCGAAGCACCCAGGCCTCCACTCATTGGCGCACTCGCACCACCCGCTACGGGCAGAGCAAACTCATTATCATCTCCACCGCTCATTGAGCTGGCTATCTCGGTATATCCGCCACCCATCGGGTCGCCTGCCGTAGAGAACTCGTCCATATCGAGGTCCATAAAGCGTGTCTGCTCCTTCAGGAAGCGCAGCTTAACGTCGGTAGCGGCACCACTACGGTGCTTAGCGATGATAATCTCGGCCATACCTGCCGTAGGCATACCGTTCTCGTCGGTGTTCATACCGTAGTACTCGGGACGGTGGATGAATGCTACGATGTCGGCATCCTGCTCGATAGCTCCCGACTCACGCAGGTCCGAAAGCTGCGGGCGCTTCGAGCCACCACGTGTCTCTGTTGCACGGCTGAGCTGTGACAGCGCGATGATAGGCACGTTGAGTTCCTTGGCGATAGCCTTCAGCGTACGCGAGATGAAGGCCACCTCCTGCTCGCGGTTACCCTTCGACTCGGCATTGCCGGTCATAAGCTGGAGGTAGTCGATGATGATAATCTTTATATCGTTATGTATCTTGAGTCGGCGTGCCTTCGAGCGGAACTCAAAGACCGAGAGCGCCGGCGTATCGTCAATAAACAGGGGTGCTGTACCCAACGGCTTGGTGGCACTCTCCAGATGTCGCCACTGCTCGGGCGTAAGGCGTCCCGACTTGATGTCGGTACCGCTCAGGCCCGTCTCGGCAATGATAAGACGCATCATAAGCTGCACCGACGACATCTCAAGCGAGAAGAATGCTACGGGCGACTCGTGGTCGATAGACATATTGCGCGCCATAGATAGCACGAAGGCGGTCTTACCCATGGCAGGACGCGCCGCGATGATGATAAGGTCGCTGGGCTGCCAGCCGAGTGTCACGCGGTCAACGGCCATAAAGCCTGAGGGCACACCATTGAAGGCCGAGGTGTTCTTGCTCGCCTCCTCAATCTGCATCATGGCCTTCGAGAGTACATCCTTGGCACTCTGCACCGAACGCTTGACGTGGCCCTCGGCAACCTTGAAGATTTCGCTCTCGGCATATCCGATAAGGTCGGTAACATCCTGGTCCTCATCGTATGAGCGGCGCTGAATCTCCGTAGCGGAGCGGATAAGCTCGCGCTGCACATACTTCTGCGCGATAATCTTGGCGTGAAACTCCACATTGGCTGCCGAGCCAACCTTCTGCGTGAGCTGTGCCAGATAGGCAGCGCCTCCCACCTTCTTCAGTTCGCCACGCACCTTCAGGCGCTCGGTGACGGTGTAGAGGTCGATAGGCTTCAGCTCGGCCGAGAGCGACTCGATGGCCTTATAAATCAGGCGATGCTCCTCGGTATAGAAGGCGTCGGAGGTGACATACTCCTGCACGGCGATGATACTGTCGTGCTCCAGCATCAACGCACCCAACACAGCCTCCTCAAGCTCAACGGCTTGGGGCGGTACGGTGCCGACGACGGTGGCTTCGGTGATATTATCGTATGCGGCACGATTGCGTGCCGAAGGGGTGAAATCTCTTGCCATAGAAAAAGGGGTATAATTTTCAAATTTCAAAATTAGGAAATTTTACCCAAACGGCAAGCCTCGAAGAGTATAAATTTATAAACAAAAAAGCGGCGTTGTTGATAACCTAACCCTCCACATGCAACGCACGGCGCGGCGTAGCCAGCACAGCAACACTCAGGCGTACATCCTCCACCTCTTGCAGAATGGTCGTACCGAGCGATATGACGGTTGCGCCCGTGGTGAGGACATCATCGACCAAAAGAATATGCTTTCCACGCAGACGCTCCGCATGGCGAACACGGAAGATTCCATCCACATTATCCCAACGTTTATCGTGCGATTGCGAGGTTTGACTCCGATTATAACGGTGACGCACAACGCTTTGCCTATCTACTTTTACGCCCAACTCGCGGGCTATGCCATCGGCTAAATACTCCGACTGATTGTATCCGCGCGAGAGCCTGCGCCACCAATGCAGCGGCACCGAAACGACCACATCCACATCGTTGTAAGCTCCGCTCTCACGCAGGCAAGCGCCATACCAACGACCCAGATTATAGGCCGTGCGCCACATGTTTCCGTACTTGAAACGGTGAATCGCATCACGCCACGGACTCCCCTCGACATACCACACAAAGGCTGCCGCACGCTCAATTGGCATCAGGCCGGCAAAGCGGTCACGCAGAGGATTTTCATCACTCAACCATAGTTGCGTCAGCGGGGCTGTGGCCTCGCAGAGCGAGCATACAACAGCCTCACCACGTGGCAGGCGACCACCGCAGATGGGGCATAGTCGAGGCATGACAATGTGTCGCACATCGCTCCATATATCACTGAGCATCGACATCTATGGCTCTGTTTATGGATTT
>CAYLRH010000089.1:0-5687 GCA_964385905.1 uncultured Alistipes sp. | reverse complement strand
ATCGGCTCTAAGGTGGCTAAGATGCGTACCATTTTGTTGGTTGCTTCGGTAGGTATCATTTTGGGTGTTATGACCTCAACAGGTATGATGGAGGTCGCACGTAGCGGTATGTTCAACCCCGGTATGTTCACCTTCCACGAGATTATGATTCTCTACGTGAGTGTGATGTTTGCCAACGTTATCCTGCTGGATATCTACAACTCGCTGGGATTGCCCACTTCTACCACCGTTGCATTGATTTTCAGCTTGTTAGGAGCTGCTATCGCCGTGTCACTCTATAAGATTTCGGGTGACCCCGCGCTTACAATCGGCTCACTGGGCGGATTCATCAACACCACACGTGCCATGGGAGTAATCTCAGGTATCCTCTTGTCGGTTGTTATCGCCTTCGTGTTCGGTACCATACTTATGTGGATTTCACGCCTGTTGTTCTCATTCCGTTACATCGCAATGTTCCGTAAGCTGGGTGCCGTATGGTGCGGTATGTCATTCACAGCTATCGCATACTTTGCTGTCTTCAAGGCTGCTAAGGGCGTGTTGGCAAATACATTTGTTTATAACTGGATTAGCGAGCATCTGCTCATTTCGTTGATTATATGCTGGGTTGTCTGCACCGTTGTGTTGGCATTTATGCAGCTGTTCCGCATCAATATCCTCAAGATAAACATCCTCACAGGTACATTCGCTTTGGCGTTGGCCTTCGCGGGTAACGACCTTGTGAACTTCATCGGTGTGCCCATCGCAGGTTTGGACGCATTCAACATCGCCAAGGCTGCTGGTAGTCCCGATGTGATGATGGAGGGCTTGAACGAGAATCTTCCCGCACAGTTTATCTGGATGATTTTGGCAGGTGTGGTTATGGTTATCACGCTGTGGACCTCTACCAAGGCTATGCACGTAACCGAGACCGAGATTTCACTTGCAGGTCACGGCGACGAGATTGAAGGCGAGATGAACTCAAACGTATTCTCACGCTCTATCGTGCGTGCCTCAATCGGTATCTCTAAGTTTCTGGATAAGGTTATTCCGCAGTCAGCGCAGGAGTTTATCAGCAAGCGTTTCGAGTATGAGGATGTGGAGAAGAATGGCGCTCCCTACGATATGATTCGTGCCGTGCTGAACCTTACCGTATCGGCGTTGCTTATCTCGGTTGGTACATCGCTCAAGTTGCCCTTGTCAACTACCTACGTTACATTCATGGTTGCCATGGGTTCGTCACTCGCGGATAAGGCGTGGGGTCGTGAGTCGGCCGTACACCGTATCTCAGGCGTAATGACCGTAGTTATGGGTTGGTTCGTAACAGGTTTCGGTGCATTTGTTATCGCTATCGTTGTGGGCTTGATACTTATCTGGGGCGGTACCGTAGCTTTCGTTGTGGTTACTTTGGCTTGTATGTATATGCTTATCAAGAGTAACTTCATCGACGCTAAGAAGAAGGACGCAATGCCTGAGAAGGCTATCGAGAACGACACCGTAGATAACGTTCTGGACCAGGTTTGCTCGATGATGAAGAACTCTACCCAGATTTACGACCGTACGTTGGTGGCCGTATTGAAGGAGGACCGCAAGGCATTGAAGGAGCTTGTGCGCGAGTCGGGCGAGATGTACGACGAGTGCCACAAGATTAAGTATAGCCTCATGCCCGCCCTGCGCAAGATGAAGGGCTCAGGTCTGGAGCTCTCGCTCTACTACATTCAGGTGGTGGATTATCTGAACGAGATGGCCAAGGCGCTGGTACACATCACACGCCCTGCGTACGACCACATCGACAACAACCATAAGGGACTCTCGGAGGAGCAGACCAACGACCTGATGCACATCAACGACGACGTGGCCGAGATCTACGGCAGCATCAACCGTATGATCACGGACAACGACTTCGGCGACATTGATATGGTGCTGACGATGCGCGACAACCTCTTCGAGCGTATCGCCACCACAACCAAGTCGGAGCTGGTGCGTATCAACGCTGGCGAGGGTAACACCAAGGCAAGTATGTTCTACCTCACCGTTCTGAGCGAGACCAAGGCTATGGTGCTTCAGGCGCGTAATCTCTTGAAGGCACAGCGCTACTTCCTTGAGCATGCTGGGGTTCAGAAGAACTGGATGCAGGTAGGCCGATAGCAGTTCTCTAATAAGGCTCTTTTGGCATCTGGCTTGCGGCGTAAATGCTCACATACTTCAGTATGCTCCGCTTTCCGCCACTGCGACCAGCTTCAAAATAGCTCTTATTATACAACTGCTAAACAAAAATAAAAGCTGTCCATCAGGGCAGCTTTTTTTATAACACTTATTACACCTATTCCTCCTCTAAAAAATACATCCCATCCATCAGGGCATCTATCTCGCGGCGTTCCTTCTTTGTGGGGCGGCCTGTGCCGCGCTCGCGGAAGACGAATATCGTCTCGCGCGGGGTCATCAGCTTATCCAACTCCTCCTGCGGTGTTATGTTGAGGCAGTATTGAGGCACGTTCTTCGCACCCTGACGGCTCGACACCAGCTCCAGCACCTTATATCGGTACGTTACGGGCATCCTCTTCACCGAGATTATATCCCCTTGCTTCACCTCGCGTGAGGGCTTGGCATAGGCATCGTTCACCATCACGCGGTTGTTGCGTATGGCATCGGCTGCGTCCGAGCGAGTCTTGAAGACACGCACGGCCCATAGGTATTTATCCAATCTTACTTCGCTCATAGAATTCTGTTTTAATCCTCCTTAACATACGACCCCTCCAGGTTCTGGCGGCTGACGCTCAGAATCATACCCAATCCTATCGAGGTGAAGAGCAAAGACGAGCCTCCGCGCGATATGAGCGGCAACGACTGTCCCGTCTCAGGTATGATGTTCACCGCCACCATGATGTGCAGCAGCGCCTGCCCCGTTATGAGCAGTGCTATGCCCAACGACAGGAGCGAGGGGTACTTTTCGGGGCATTGCTTGAATATCTCGCTTGCGCGGAAGAATATCCATACATACAGGGTGATGAGAATCATGGCAATCACTATTCCATACTCCTCCACAAAGAGCGCAAACGCATAGTCACTCTCCGGGTGCGTCATCTCCACACGTATGCTGCTCTGTCCGGCACCGCGTCCCATCACGCCACCGTTGTAGATGGCTATCATGGCACGCTCGGTATCGCTCAGGTCCTGCACCTCGATTTTTGTGCGGTCCTGTGTCCACACGTCTATCCACGTCGACACACGTCCTCCAGCCGTATGGCTACGGCCCAGGCCTAAGAATGCCACCATCGCAACACCCAATATGGCCCACTTGATTATACGCAATATCTCACGCCAATGCACACGCCCGATAAAGAGCATCACCAGCGATATGCCGAAAACGAGTACCGCTGAGGAGGTGTGTGCCGGCATGATGACCATGCACGCGAGTACGATGGGCAGGAATATCGGCAATCCGCCCTGTCGCCAGATGCGCATCTGCTTGGGGGTGTTCCACTGCCAGAACTTCAGCGTCGGCACAATCTGCATGGTGGCTATCTTCGACTGACGGTCGCCTAATACACGCGCCAAATACATTATTATGGCTATCTTCAGCATCTCGGACGGCTGGAACTGAAATCCGAAGATGTTTATCCATCGTGCAGCGCCGTTTATCGAGGCCGTGCCGACAAAATATACCGCTAACGTGAGTCCCAACGCGAAGGCAAAGGCTAAGTATGACACCTTGCGATAGAAGTCGCTGTTCAGGCGGTGTGCGACAAAGAGCGCCACAATGCAGATGGCTAAGGTCCAGAGCTGCGTATTCAGAAACTCCGATGTCGAGGAGCTTGACGAGGGCATATATGCCATCTTTGCCGTTGAGGAGTAGACCACCAGCACCGAGATGGTCATCAGCACCGTGATGATAACCCACAACACGCGGTCGCCACCAAACAGACGCTTGATGGTCTCTACCAATCCACTCGGCTGGGGTGCCGCCTCGTCGGCCATATCGCTACGCATGGCCACATCCTCGCCTGCCGCCAGGGCCTCCTCGGCCTCAGCCGCAACGCTCTGCTCGCGTACCACGTGCTTGCTGTAATCTATCTCTGCCATTGAAATTACTATAAAATATTCTCCTTAACCCACTGCTTGAACAGCTCGCCACGCTGCTCGTAGTTCTTGAAGAGGTCGAAACTTGCGCACGCAGGCGAGAGCAACACCACATCGCCCTCCACTGCCACCTCGCGTGCCGCACGCATAGCCTCGTCGAGTGACGAGGCACTGACAACGGTAGGAACAACGCCCGTAAACTCCTTCACGAGCTTCTCATTATCCACGCCCATGCAAATCAGGGCCTTCACCTTCTCGCGTGCAAAAGCCTTCAGCGGCTCGTAGTCGTTACCCTTGTCCGTGCCGCCAGCAATCCACACCGTGGGGCGTGTCATACTCTCCAGCGCATACCACACCGAATCGACATTGGTGGCCTTCGAGTCGTTTATCCACTCCACGCCATCCTTCGCTCCCGCAGGCTCCAGGCGATGCTCCACGGGCGAGAACTCATATATCGAGCGCTCAATCTGCTCCTCGCTGATGCCCGCCGCTAACGTAGCCAAGGCCGCCGCCATAGCGTTGTAGGCGTTGTGCAAGCCCTTAATCTTCATCTTCGTGGTGTCGATTGTAACCTCTCGCTTACCCACGCGGGCCGTAAACTCGCCACCCGCAAGGAAGGCATCGCCCGCACCACTCGCCACAGCCGCCTTCGCAGCAAAGGGCAACTGACGCATACGCATCTCAGGGCGCTTCTCTATCTCGGCAGCGATAACATCGTCGTCGGCCGAATAGACAAAGTACGAGCGCGAGTGCTGATTCTGCGTGATGCGCATCTTCGAATCGACGTAGTTCTGGAAGCAGTAGTCGTAGCGGTCGAGGTGGTCAGGGGTGATATTCATCAAAACACCCACGTCGGCACGGAAGTCGTACATACCATCCAACTGGAACGAGCTGAGCTCCAGCACATACCAATCATACTCCGCAGTAGCCACCTGATAGGCGAAGCTCTCGCCGATATTACCGCCCAGAGCCACGTTCACACCCGCATCGCGCATAATCTTATAGATGAGCGACGTTGTGGTGGTCTTGCCATTTGAGCCTGTGATGCAGATGGTGCGAGCCTTACCCATATACTTCGCGGCAAACTCCATCTCCGAGATGATGGGTGTGCCCTGCGCACGCAGAGCCTTCACAACCTCCGCCTTCTCGGGTATGCCGGGCGACTTCACAACAAGGTCGGCAGCGAGGATGCGCTCCATCGAGTGCGAGCCCTGCTCCCACTCCACGCCCCACTCGTCGAGGATTTTTGCATAACGCTCGGCCACGCGACCTGCATCGCTAAGGAATACCTTATGGCCCTTCTTCTTGGCCAGTACCGCCGAGCCGTAGCCGCTGATACCGCCACCTAAAACTACAATATTTTTCATAATTAAAATTAAATACGTCATTGCGAGAACTTTTATTTTAGGGCATTGCTGATACAAAATCAGCCTCTATAAAAGTTCGTGGCAATCTACCTTTTTTTACCCTCCGCCTGCGCTTCGCCCTTTTTCCGAAAATTTGCCTGCCGCGGTTGGGCTGACGCACGTTTTATCTTATCTTCAACGTTACCAAAGTCATTGCGCACAGCAGAATAGAGATGATGAAGAATCGCATCACAATCTTCGTCTCGAACAATCCCTTCTTCTGGT
>CAYLRH010000088.1:0-5737 GCA_964385905.1 uncultured Alistipes sp. | reverse complement strand
AACGCAATGAAGTTCTGCGAGCATATCCCGCAGGACCAATACCCCGCAGGCGCTTTGGCTGCTGCGTTGTATATCTGCTCAGGTATTCGCGGTATGGAGCGTGGTACGATTTCAAGCGTACGTGACGAGAATGGCAAGGAGATTTTGGCCGATGTAGAGTTGCTGCGTCTGGCTGTTCCCCGTCGAGTATTCACACTCTCGCAGATTAACTACGTTATCGACCGTCTGGTATGGCTCTACGACAACCGCCACCTCATTGGCGGCTTGAAGTTCACATACGAGCCCCCCGTATTGCGATTCTTCATGGGTGGCTTGGAGCCTACATCAAACTGGCCACACCGCTTACTTGAGAAGTTCCGCGAGGATTTCGGCGATAGCTTGTAGTCAAATAAAAAAGCAGGGTTTCAGCCCTACTTTTTTATTTATATGTCCATAGCAAAACATTTTCTTCACGCTGCAAAATTTCATCCAAAATACTCATTGCCATACGCGATAATACGGGGCAACCCCAACTGCCAACCGTCGGCAACGGCCAAATAGGAAACGATGTGGTGTATCGCCAGCCATGCAACACAATACAACGCCTACGCATTTCGGAATTTGTCGTATCCAACCCATCCAAACGATAAGCTACACCATAGCGCCCCACATATCTCTCGGCAACCAGCGCCCTACCCTCGCTACTCAAATGCGAGCCATCAACGTTTGACACCCTCGCATAAGCCGACGGCACATGGCTACGTCTGCTACCACTGCCGTGCGAGGCGACGAAAGCATACTCCACACTACCCTTCTCGATATTCCAAACCACAAAGCGGCGACATCCCGAATGTAGTGATAAATCCCACAACAGAACTATTTGCTGATTGTAGCCATTCTTGCGACAATACTCGGCAGCCTCTGCCGCCCGCTTACGAAAACGTTTTTCGTTTATCATCCCAACTCAGCCACCAATTTTTCGACCAGTTCGGGCATACCCTCCGCAGCACGGGCCTTGATATGAGTCAGCGAATTATTACGAATCAACGAAGTATCAGGGTTACCCGGGTCGACAACATAAATCGGCACGCCCGACTTCGCATAACGCACCAGCATAGCGGCAGGATATACGGCAAGCGACGTACCCACCACAATCATCACATCGGCCTCGGTAGCAATCTGTGTAGCACGGTCAAACATAGGCACTGACTCCCCGAAAAAGACAATATGTGGACGCAACAAAGCACCATCCTCGGCACGCGCATCCAACGTCTGCTCCCAACCATCAATGGGGACAATAAGCTCCGGATTGCGCTCGCTACGCAACTTCATCAGCTCGCCGTGCAGATGCGTAACACGTGTAGAGCCGGCACGCTCGTGCAGGTCGTCGACATTCTGCGTTACAACCTGTACATCAAGATGTTTTTCCAACTCAGCGATGGCATAATGCGCAGGATTGGGTTTGACGGCAAACAACTCCTTGCGACGCTTATTATAAAACTCTATGACCAAAGCTCGATTTCGCACCAAAGCCTCAGGCGTACAGACATCTTCAATACGATAGTTTGCCCACAAACCATCAGCATCGCGGAAAGTAGAGAGGCCGCTATCGGCACTCACGCCCGCACCTGTAAATACAACTACACGTTTCATATCCTCAAATATATTAAACCATTCGTCTGCGCTTACGTTTAAGCTCGCGCCCCAGCAATACCTCCTTCACATAACCCACCTGCTTGCGCCAACGCCACGCACAATAGCCACCGTAGCCCAACGTCAATGCCAATAAAATTGCAAGTATCCACGTCGTCTCATTATCCGAAGGTAGAATTCTAAATGCAGCGCACACAAAAACTACAAATAGGAAAACAAAGAGTATCAGCAGCGATTTATATCTCTTATGAGGCAACTGGTTGGTAATCCAATTGAATGCCGGAGCAGACAAAACGAGATATAAAATATTAAGCCATATCGGATTCTCATCATATCCCCACTTGGCAATGGCAATATATATCACGGTCAC
Organism: uncultured Alistipes sp.; assembly: GCA_964385905.1. Taxonomy (GTDB): domain Bacteria; phylum Bacteroidota; class Bacteroidia; order Bacteroidales; family Rikenellaceae; genus Alistipes. The sequence goes on along the minus strand of CAYLRH010000088.1, from coordinate 3,735 downwards.
CCCCAAATAGATTATCAGAGGGTTTCGTCTCATCCAAACATAGGCCGATGACAATAGTTTCCGAACCATTTTTCAAGATTTAAATCCTCTATCTCTTACTACGTTTTTGCTGTAAATCGGACTTATGCGCAAAACTATATCTTCGCCAGCGAACAATGCAGACAATACCCACAACAAGCAACAACACACCCAAAACAATAAGCGGCGCTATCAGATTAGGGTATTCGTTGGTGCTATCTGCCACGCGGGCACAGAGCAGGGATATAACACCCATCGCAGGTACGATAAACGACAATATGCGCCACTTCTTACGCGGCTCCATCATCAGCACCTTATGCATCACGGCTACGACAAGCGCCACGATACACACTCCGTTAAACACCAACATCGCCACCGTATCGTGCCACTCCATAGCTCCTGCCACAGCATTTCCCAAGCCCAAGAGTAACAGCACCGAGTATATCGCCCAGCTCTTCAGTCGAATACCACCCAGCGGCTGCCACTTACCTACCTTTATTCCACTCATCGTTATCTGTTTTTCTCCCTATAAAGTTACGAAATATTTACAGAAAACCGCCCCGAACACGAAAATTATTCGTAAAGGCGGTTTCGTTTATTCTTCTCTGCGCCAGTGCTGGTCTTTGTAACGTGCCACACCCCATATTAGGCCAATACCTGCAAAGATGATAAATATTGTCACTTGCTTGCTATGCTCCAACATCAGGCTGTCGCCACGAAAATACCGGATAACAAGCACCAGCACTACGGCCAACACGATACCTGCAATGATAGCTCCACCCCAACGACGCAGTTTGCGCCAAAAAAGACGTTCACTCGTACGCCTAATCTCCACGCAGCGCATAACAAACAGTAGCACCGTCAGCGGTAAGAGAATCCATAACAACACCTCATTTAGCATCTCCACGCCCGCACTATGCACCCATGCGGCATCACTCCCGCGCTGAAGCCAGTTTATCACAACCGAAGCAAGTGTCATCAACACCCACACTACCTGAAACCACTTTTTCTTAAACTCTCCCATACTCCTATCATGTTATAAGTTTATAGAGCCACATTGCAACGGTTGCAAAAAATATAATAAAAATACCGCTCATCATATATTGTCTTTCTCACTATTATTACCCGTATCAACCGCCTTCTTGCTCTTTTTCAGGCGACCACTGCGACGCAAAGCATCGGCTATAATCCATTGCAGTTGCCCGTTGATACTGCGGAACTCGTCCTCGGCCCAACGCTCCAAGGCATCCATAGTCGCAGCATCAACACGCAACACAAAACTCTTATTTTCCGTCTTCTTTGCCATCACGCAATATTAATGGTGCATTGTTCCTGCATTCACTACGGGCTGTGCCGACTCGTCAGCACACAACACAACCAACAGATTGGTTACCATTGCCGCCTTGCGTTCCTCGTCAAGCTCAACAACCTCGTCATCACCCAAACGGTCGATAGCCATCTTTACCATCGATACAGCACCCTCAACAATCTTCTCACGTGCCGAGATGATAGCATCGGCCTGCTGGCGACGCAACATAACAGCTGCAATCTCAGGAGCATAAGCCAAATAATTGATACGAGCCTCAACAACCTCGATACCTGCAATAGCCAGACGCTCCGAGAGGCGGCCCTCCAATACCTCGTTTATCTCGTCGCTGCTGCTACGCAACGTAACCTCTTCACCACCCGATGTATTATCATCATAGGCATAGCAACCTGCCACCTGACGCAGCGCTGCATCGCTCTGTACCGACACGAAGTTCTCCAACATCTTCATACGACTACCCTGCGTTACAATACCCGAATTATCGGCCGTAGCGTCAATATCGAACACCGAGCGATAAATCTCATCGCGCTTCAAACGCCACACAAGCACCAAACCAATCATAATCGGATTACCCGTCTTATCATTCACCTTGATAGGCTCAGCATTGAGGTTACGCGCACGAAGCGAGATATTCTTTGCCGACATCAAGAAGTTAACCCACCAAAAACCAGTGTTGTAGAACGAGCCACGATACTCGCCAAAGAAGGTCAACACGCGCGCCTCGTTAGGCTCCAGAAGCATAAAGCCCTTGCACGAAATCAGCGCCAACAGCAAAATAACAATACCTCCGATAACCAGCGCGGGACCCACAGGAGCCTCGGCAGAAGCACCCTTAACAATCATAAAAACTGCACCAACAATGGCCAGCAAAATAATAATCAACGCAACAAATCCATTGATTTTCCAACCTGTGTACTCAAAATTCTTATTCTCCATAATCTAACTTTTTATTGTTCTTACTCTTTTTAACTTTCGGCTACTTGCTTATTTTTACATCAGCCCCTCGGTTAGGCGTACGCAATGCCCAAGCCTCAGACTTCCACGGCCAAATTCTCAATTTACCCAGCGACCAACCGCCGAACAGATAGCGCCAAAGATTTAATTTCTTTCCCATAAGACATTCATATTTAGTTAATAGTTGATGTGCTTAAAGTGATATTATTTTGATATCACAAAGATATAACACAAAACGCCATATATCCAAATATTTTCACCATTATTTTTTCATTTCGGGCAGAGAAATTAGTTTTTTTAGCGCGAAACAATTAATTTTACACAAAATAAAACCTCAAATACTATGAAAAAACTTACCTTTATTATTATCGCTGCCGTAGCTATCGCATTCACGGCATGTAGTCCGAAACAGATTTCAACACGTGTAATGTGCTACAACGTACACAACTGCAAAGGCCTTGACGACTCACTCTCATGCGAGCGCATTGCAAAGATTATCTCAGATGCCAACGCCGATGCTGTTGCAATTCAGGAGCTTGACAGCATGACAACACGTTACCAGGGACACGATATGCTCTCAGAACTGGCTGAGTTTACGGGTATGCATCCCACATTTGCACCATCGATTGATTATAAGGGTGGAAAATACGGAATCGGAATGCTTACCAAGGAGAAGCCCATCTCTTACCGCCGTGTGCCCCTGCCCTGCCGCTCAGAGCCGCGCTCACTGCTTATTGTAGAGTTGCAGGATTACTACTACTGCTGTACACACCTCTCATTGCACGAGGAGGACCGACTGACATCCATTGACATCATCGTTGACGAGCTCTCGAAGCTTGACAAGCCCGTAATGATTGCCGGCGACTTCAACGCACGCCCCAATAGCGAGCCTATGCGTCTGATGGGTGAGAACTTCCACGTATTCAAGAAGACCGAGGGCACAGGCTTCACCATTCGTGCAGACAAGCCCCATGCCGAGATTGACTACATCTGCCTATACACTGGCGGTGGTGCTAAGGCTGAGGTTACGAGCCACACCGTTATTAACGCCCCCGTTGAGTCTGACCACCTCCCCATCGTTGCCGATGTAATTATTACGAAATAACGACCATGAAACGAATAACAACACTAACCCTCATAGTCGCTACTCTGGCAACATTATGTAGCTGGAGTAGCGCGACAGCCCAAACAAAAACCACAAAGTCACCCATCGCACCCAAGGCCGAGGGCTCATTCCGCATTATGAGTTACAATGTGGGAGCCATTGGCAAGTTCATAACCGAGGAGTTCACTAAAGAGGATAATGTAAAGCTACTTGCCGAAATCATCCGCGAGGCAGATGCTGACGCTGTATGCTTTCAGGAGTTGGACAGTTGCAATCTGCGTAATGACTACTTTCAGCTTAAGAGATTGAGCGAGGAGATAGGCAGCCAATG
>CAYLRH010000087.1:0-5834 GCA_964385905.1 uncultured Alistipes sp. | reverse complement strand
GTTTCTTCTTAATTGCTAATTTGCAAATATATGAACAATTACGTTATCCTGCAAAGGCATACCCGATATTTGAAACAAAAAAATCGCAGAAAATCATTTTCTGCGATTTTTAGCTATAAATAATCCTCAATTTTCACCCCATCGGGCAGTAGCCAATCGACCTCTCGCTTGAATGAGAGCAGCTCGCGTACTGTTGACGATGATATGTCGGCATACTCTGCCGGGGTGAACAACATGACGGTAGTTATTTCGGGAAACAGACGGCTGTTGGTTTGTGCCAAAGTGCGCTCATACTCAAAATCTATCGTGTTGCGTACTCCGCGAATGATTGCCGTAGCACCAACATTCAACGCCACGTCGCCCGTTAGGGTGGAGTAGGTGATGCACTCCACATTGGCATTGTTGGCGTACAATTGCTCGATTAGGCGCTTGCGGGCCTCCAGCGAGAGAAGGGTGCGCTTGTTCACATTCTCGCCAATGGCTATAACCACCTTGTCAAACAGACGCAGAGCCTGCGCAACCAAAGCCTCGTGGCCACGTGTGAAGGGGTCGAAAGACCCAGGGAATAGTGCTATTTTCATCTTGTCGCTTTTAGGAATGGAACGATAAAATGGTTTTGTTGGTCAAAAGTAGAAATATTTTTTGAAATATAAAATTATTCTTCCTATCCTGCCCGCGAAAAGGCAAAAAGTCTTAACTTTGTTATAAAGAACCAACCGAATATGAATCGTAATATCTTCTCAATTATGCGATGGGGCTTGTTGCTCGTTGCTATCCTATTGTCTGTTAATGCTATTGCTCAGTCGCAACGCCTGAAGGGTTATCCCGAGCGTGGCGAAAGCTTTGATGTCTTGCCAGGTTTCCAACAACCGCCTAAGGGTTATGGTAATGTCCCCTTTTATTGGTGGAGTGGCGACAGGCTTACGCGTGAGCGTCTGGCTGCACAGCTCGATATTTTGAGCGAGTCGGCAACCGATGGCTTTGCTATCAGCTACATTCATACCGACCCCAAAACTGATACCCTTTTCAATGGTAAGAAGTATGGCCTTTATGGCCGAACAGAGCCGGGTGACCCTGCCGTTTTCTCGGATGAGTGGTGGGATATATGGACTTGGTTTTCAGGCGAGTGTGCCAAGCGAGGCGTGGCCGCAGGTTTGGATGACTATACAGTCGGCTGGATTGGTAACGGCTATTATCCCGATGAGGTCGAGGCGCGCGAGGAGTTTAAGAACTATCGTGGAAAACTGAAGATTGATGTCGTCCCCATCAAGAAGGGAAACCCCATATGTATCGGTATGCCCGAAAATCTATTGACGGCAGTATTCTGGCCTGGCCCTGTTGTGCTCGACGACCTTGTAGGCGAGGGCTGTATCGATTGGCAACCCACCGAGGATGGCAAGCTGTATATTATCAGTACAGAGGATAGCTACATCCTTCACCCAGAGTATGGCAAGGCGTTGGTTGAGGTCTACTTCGACCGCTTCGAGCAGAAGATGACACCCGAGCAGCGTGAGGGCATGAACTACTTCTTCCAGGATGAGATGTCGTACCCGATAAATATGCTCTCGTGGTCGAGCGATTTCCAGCAGGAGTTTAAGGAGCGTAAGGGATATGATATTACGCCCTACCTGCCAGCATTGAAGGAGTACATCGGTCTCGAAACACCCAAGATTCGTTTGGATTATGCCGAGGTGCTGACCGACTTGGCAGAGGAGCGATACTACAAACCCATTTATGATTGGCATGCCGAGCGAGGCCTTATTTACGGTAGTGATAACTTGGGCCGAGGCAAGGACCCCTTGGCGTATGTCGATTATTTCCGTGCAAATAGCTGGTACACAGCACCCGGAAATGATGCCCCCTCGAAGGGCTCAAGTTTCATTCAGACCAAGGTGTCGAGCTCTATTGCTCACCTCTATAACCGTCCCCGCACATGGCTTGAGGCCTTCCATAGTATGGGTTGGGGCAGTTCGGGCGAGTGGCTCACACAACAGATTGACCACCACTTTATGGCGGGCGGAAACCTCGTCTGTATGCACGGCCTTTATTACTCTACACATGGTGGTTGGTGGGAGTGGGCACCTCCCTGTTTCCACTTCCGTATGCCCTATTGGCCCCATATGAAGGGGTGGCTGGAGTACACCGAGCGTATGAGCTACCTTCTCAGTCAAGGTGACCACGTATGCGACATTGCGCTGATGTATCCCACCGAGTCTATGCAGGCCTATCCTGACGCTACACCCGATGGCGCATTTGCTACGGCACAGCGACTCAGTGATGCAGGCTTGGATTATGATTTCCTTGATTTCCGTTCTCTGCGCGATGCAGAGATTAAGGATGGTAAATTGCATATTGGTAATGAGAGTTATCGGGTGATGGTTATCTCCGATATGCGCGCCATGCACCATTCGTCGCTCGAAAAACTGCGTGACTTCTATCGTGCGGGAGGTATTGTCTTGGCTACGGGTGTACTGCCCGAAGCAAGTAGCCGCCGAGGCGAGCAGGATGAGAAGGTTGAGGCTATTTTGCGTGAAATATTTGGAGTTGTTGCAGTCGATGCCAATGCCGTTAAACAGACAAATAAAGCTGGCGGAGTGGGATTGTATGTAGCAGATGGCGCTGTCGAGAAGGTTGTACCACAATTTATCTTGCCCGACTTTATCCCTAACGAGAAGGGCGGTAAGGTGTTGCATCGTCGCATCGGTGAACGCGATGTATATATGGTGATGAACGTGGAGAAGGGCTCGGAGTGCTTCTTCCGCTCGACGGGAAAGGTTGAGTTATGGGACGCTACGGACGGTAGTGTCAAGGAGTTGCCCGTTCTGCGCCAGACAAAGCAGGGTACGTGGATTCGTATGGATAAGGAGTACACCAACTCTTACCTCGTTGTCTTCTCGCCCGGCAAGGCTCGTCGGGCGAAGGGTGCAACAGCCGAGATGGAGCAGCCCAAGCAGATTATTCCCGTTGAGGGTGATTGGCGCGTGACGTTGCTTCCCACGCTTGATAATAAGTGGGGTGATTATCGTCTGCCAGCCAGCGATGAGATGATAGGTGCCGAGGCGCGTGTCTTCGACTATAAGGCGCGTGAGTGGAGCGAGTGGCGTGAAGGCGGTATTTACGGCTATGGCCCGCAGGCGGTGTTGAGCTATGGCTCGCAGAGCGAGGAGTATGACTTCTCGTGGGAGTATGGCGTGTGGGATAATCCCGGCTCGCAGGGTTATCACGGTCTAAAGAGCAAGGTGTGTGACGGATTCTTTATTCTTGATAAGGGTGGCAAGCAGACATTTACTACCTATGCTTATGCCCCTGTGGAAGGAGATTATCGCATTGAGCAGATATATACTCCGGCCGACAAGATTACCATTGACGGAGCGGAGGCTACTGACATAGTCCATCTTACCGCAGGGTGGCATTCGCTCGTTGTGGAGTATGAGAATACAGTTGAGCGTAAGGCAGATGTGCGTATCGGAGTGATGCGCGATTTCCGAGGTCGTGGCGCTGTGGTGTTGCTGCCGAAGGATGCTCCCGCACCTGTGAAGCCATCTATTTATGACGATAGGGTAGCCATGTTGTGGACCTCATCACAGCATTTGATGTACGACCCCTATAAAGGCGCGCATAAAGTTTGGGACTACCGTTTTGAGTCTGTACCAGGTATGGAGCGCTTGGAGTTTACTGTGTATGGAGAACTTGCGGAGGTGATGGTTGCCGACCATAAGTTAAAGATTGAGCCTGTTGGCGATATTTCGGCGAATGGCATTAATCGCTATGTGGCAACCCTTCCTAAGCGCGTTGAGCGTTGTGAGCAGGTGCTGTTCTCTGTTAAGGCGCATCATGGCCGTCAGGGTGCTGCCGCCATAGCCGAGCCAGTTAAGATAACTACTCGCGAGGGCCTTTTGGCTGCGGGTGACTGGTCGCAGGCTGGAGCATTGAAATACTATTCGGGAGGAATGATATACCGAAAGAGTGTCACCCTGCCTGAGAATATCACATCGCAACGCGTTATGCTCGATTTGGGCTCGGTTGTGGCTACGTGTGAGATTAAGGTCAATGGTAAGACGGCAGGCGTGAGGATGAGTCCTCCGTATAGCGTAGATATAACAAAGTATCTGCGTTCGGGCGAGAATGAAATAGAGGTGCTGGTATATAGCACTTTGGCCAACCACTACCAGACTCAGCCTACGCCTTATCGCGGCGAGCCTACGGCGGGAATCTTAGGACCTGTGAAGATAGATGTATATTAATGAATTAGGGAGCCTTTCGGACTCCCTAATTTATTTCTCCAGTTCTCTTGCTATCTTCTCGGCAATGATAGCCATATATGGCTTACCGTTAACCTGTTGCATGGCGGTTAGCCCCTGCCAGTTCATTCTTAACACCTCATCTGCCGCAATCAAGTCACTGCGCTTCAGCGTGCGGCACTCTACCTCATATCCCGCCTTGCGTGTCGCCTGCTCCAAAATGTTACGCTCGACGGATAGTGCTGCCGTATCGGAGATGAACAACGTCTTCTCCTTTACGAGTGCTATGGGTGATGACGGGGCGCTACGTATAATGTCGTTGGCATCAATGACAATAGCTGTGTGGTAGCCTCGTCCTTGTGCGATGGCATCAGCCATGTGATGTGCGGCAATAGCGGCCGAGGTAGGGTAGCCATCCAATGGTATCTCCATGCGTAGGCATGTAGCCTCAGGGTGGAGGCTACGCATAACGTAACCGCTATATATAGATGGTGTGTCGTACTCAATCGTAGTGTCGCCCGATGCATATCTCTTGATGGTGACACATACAGATACCTTGCGCGAAAGTCGTGCCCTCTCCAGCAGTAGAGCCATCTGCTGACGAATCATCTGCTCGTCATACTCCAACGGCTCATCGAAGAGCGATTGCGATGCTTGGTCGATGATTTTTAGATGTTGTTGCAGATTGCGTGGTGTGTAGTCTAAAGTGTGTATGTGTTGGTACACATAAGCTCCCTCCACGTGTTGCCACGGGAGTAGCTCACCATTTAGAATCATATACCTCTCGACACCCATTACTGCATAAATATTTTGAGAAGCAACTCGCGCAACAACTCGCCATCGTTCATGCCTCCCGTGTCGATACCCTTGCTCTTGCCGTCGTATTCACGCAGCAGCCCCAAAATGTTGAACACCTTGCGGTTTGGCCAACGTAATGATTGTTGCGACAGCTCCTTTACGGCATATAGGTTACTCTTCTTGAGCGTGCGCATAAGTTCCATCTCGTTGGGGAACGCTACGCCCTTGTGCTTTGAGAGCCAACGCAGGTAGTTTATGATAAACATATCGCGGAACTGACCGTAGAGAGCCATTACCGTTACCAGCAACGGATTGTCCTTCGGGTTGCGGGCAAAGTGGTCGGCAATCTTCATCGCACGAGCCATATCCTGCATGGCTACAGCATTACACAACTCGAAATTGTTAAAATCCTTCGAGATACCTACATTTTGCTCGATATGTGTGTCGGTAATATCTGTTGTGCCAGCCGGAAGTGAAACCAGCAACTTGTCAAGTTCATTGGAAATCTTTGCTATATCGCATCCCAAATGGTCGGAGAGCATCTGCACGGCCTTTGGCGATATGCGTAATCCCTTGCCAGCGATAAACTGTGTCAGCCAAGGGCCAATCTCATAGTCGCGGGGACGGATGGATTCAAACACCTCACCTGCGGAGTTGCACTGCTTGTAGAATGCCGAACGTTTGTCAACGCTCTTCTCCTTGTGGCAGATGATAAGGATAGTCGATTTCTGCGGCTTCGAGGTGTAGTGTGATAGCTTCTCGATTTGTCGCAACTGTTGCGCCTCCTTTACGATG
>CAYLRH010000086.1:0-5972 GCA_964385905.1 uncultured Alistipes sp. | reverse complement strand
TCATTCCACATTTTCACATCTTGTTACCGTGCTGATACAAAATCAGGGTATAAGTGAAAATGGTTGGAATCTACCTTTGTTGGAATTACATTGCTGATACCGACTATTCTTCATATGTATCAGGTATTAATGTTAACAATGGTAGATTGCCACAAACTTTTATTAACGCTAATTTTGTATCAGCGAGGCATTAAAATAAAAGTTCTCGCAATGACATTTTTATTTCTTAAAACTTCGCCTTCATCACCACAGGATAGTGGTCCGAGATAAACGGCACACCATAATCCTTATCCATCAGCACCTCGAACTTCTCAGCCTCGGCATTGCGGAAAAAGATATGGTCGATGGCGCGGTCGAAGTTATCCTCGCCACCCTTCTTCCATGCGTTGTATGTGGCACGGCGGTCGGTTACGGGAGCCACCTCGCGAGCATCGAGCATCACGCCCTGCATAGGCTTGAAGATGTCGTGTGTAGAGGGTGCGTTCCAGTCGGCTGTGATGAATACAGGTATCTCGCTACCGCCCGTCAGCTCCTCCACACGTGCGAGAATCAGCTTCACCGACTCCTCACGTGCCGGCCAGCTGCGATGGTCAAGGTGGGTATTGAGGTAGAAGAACTCCTCACCCGTAGCTATCATACGCATCTTTGTCCACATGCACGAGCGGTGCTGGCTTGCACCCCAGCCGATAGAGGGCTCGTCGGGAGTCTCCGAGAGCCAGAAGATACCGCTGTCGAGCAACTCAGCCTGCTTCTTGTCGTAGAAGATAGACATAAACTCACCCGCGAGCTTGCCATCGTCCTGACCTATGCCTGCGTGGCCATACTCGGGCAGGTTGTCGATGAAGTATGAAATCTGCTCCCATACACCCTCCTGCGTACCAAAAACGGTCGGGCGCTCCTGGTTAATCATAGTGATTGAGGCGTGCTTGCGCTTGTCCCAGTGGTTCTCGCCATCGTGGTTGTTGAGGTAGCGTATGTTGTACGACATCACCTCTATCTCCGATGTCTTGTTGCACGCCACGCCAAACAATGCCGCCACGGCCAAGAAAGCACAAAGAATCTTTTTCATAGTCTTTTATTTATAAGTGCTATAAGAGTTATAGGTGCTATAAGCCATATTGCACTTATAACACCTAAAAATTTTTATCTACTACCTTCCTCCCTGTAACCCTCGGAGCCTTTAGGCGACCGAAGCCCCTGCCTGAGGCGGGGGTTTGGGGGTAATCCGCATACGCGGCTTTTCACCGCCTCGGCTCGGCAAAGTTTGCAAGCACCCTCTGCTCTCGCCTTAATGGCGGCGTTGGGTCAGAATTGCAACTGCGGCTGGAGGCCGCAAGCTGAGGCGTAGATTTAGAATGTTGCAGTCATAACCACAGGATAGTGGTCCGAAATGAAGGGCGCACCATAATCCTTATCGCGCAAAACCTTGTAAGTCAAGGGCTCTGCACCGCGGAAGAGAACGTAGTCGATAATCGAGCCACCATCCTTCTTCCAGCCGTTTGATGTGTTACGGTTATCAGTTGAGGGAGCAGCCTCGCGTGAATCCTGCAAAACCTCGCGCAAGGGTTTGAAAATCTCATTCTCAGGACGTGTGTTGAAGTCGCCAGTCATAAATACGGGCATATCCTCAGGTACCAACTCCTTAACCTTTGCAGCCAAGAGCTTCATGGCGTTAGCCTTAGCCTGCTTTCCTCGGTGGTCGAGGTGAGTGTTGAAGTATGCGAACTTCTCGCCTGTTGACTTCATCTTCATAATTGTCCAAGTACAAGTACGGAAGCAAGCTGCATCCCAACCCTTCGACACCTCGTCGGGTGTTGCTGAGAGCCAGAAAGTACCGCCGTCCAACATCTCAACCTCGTCCTTGAGCCAGAAGATGGTCATATGCTCACCCTTAGACTTGCCGTCGTCGCGACCTACGCCGATAAAGCCATACTCAGGCAGGTTCTCAGTCATAAACTGCTGCTGGTCGGGGCACGCCTCCTGCAAACCGAAGACGGTGGGCTTCTCGTCGTGGATAAGGTTCAAAGAGGCCTGCTTGCGATACTCCCAGTAGTTGGGGCCGTCAGCCTCAGGGTTACCACTCATACGGATGTTGTACGACATCACCTTAATCTCTGATGTCTTGTCGCACGCCACGCCAAACAAGGCAGCTGCTGCAACGATTGTGTAAAGAATTTTTTTCATAGTATTTATTGGTTTGTGTTAGTTTTTTTTGGGGGGCTATAAGAGTTAATAGGTATTATAGGACTTATAGCACTTATAACACCTATCGCACCTATTAAAATCTCGCAACCGTAAGCACGGGATAGTGGTCCGAAATGTATGGCGCGCCGTAGTTCTTGTCGCACAATACCTGGAACTTATCCACCTCGGCACCACGCACGAAGATGTGGTCCACCACGACGGGGTTCTCTCTAACTCGCCAGCCGGTGTATGTTCCGCGGTGGTCGGTCTCCGCTGCCAGCTCGCGCGAGTCGGTCATGATGGCCTTCAGCGGCTCGTAGATGGGGTTGTCTGTGCGTGTGTTGAAGTCGCCCGATAGGAATACGGGAATATCCTTCGGTATGAGCTTGCCAATCTTCTCGACGATGGTCTTCATACCCAACTCCTGCGCCTGCTTGCCACGATGGTCGAGGTGGGTGTTGAGGAATGCAAACTGCTTGCCCGTTGACTTGCACTTGAAGATAGTCCATGTGCAGGTGCGGAAGCACTGTGCGTCCCAACCCTTCGAGGGGGTGTCGGGTGTTGCCGAGAGCCAGAACGTACCCTTGTCGAGCAGCTCAACCTCATCCTTCTTATAGAAGATAGCCATAAACTCGCCCTTCTCCTTACCGTCGTCACGACCTACGCCATAGTGTGCGTAGTCGGGCAGGTTCTCCTGCAGGAAGTCAACCTGCGCCTTCACCGCCTCCTGCAATCCGAAGACTGTGGGCTGCTCCTCGTTGACCATATTTATTGAAGCCTGCTTGCGGAACTTCCAGCTGTTGTCGCCATCCTTGTCGTTCATGTAGCGTATGTTGTACGAGATGACGCTCACCTCCTGCTCACCCGCAGCCGATGTGCAACCCGCCACAGCAAACGCTGCCAATGTTGCAAGCGCGAATAAAATCTTTTTCATAGTTCTTAATAGGTGTTATATGTGATAGTAGGTGCTATAAGTGTTATATAACTCCTATAACGCCCGTAATTCTTATCTTATAGAATGGCCGTCAACATCACGGGATAATGGTCCGAAACATAAGGCGCACCATAATCCTTGTCGCGCAACACCTCAAACTTCTGAGCCTCGGCGCCACGGTAGAAGATGTGGTCAATCATCACGCCCGGAGGTGTTGTACCCCAGCAGTTGATTGTGCCGCGATTGTCAGTTTCGGGAGCCTCCACGCGTGCATCGAGCATCACTGCCTGCAAAGGCTTGAAAATCTCGTCTGTGGTGCGAACATTGAAGTCAGCCGTAACGAATACGGGCAGCTTGCCACCTGTCAGCTCCTCAGCCTTGGCCACGATGAGCTTGATAGACTCACGCTGCGCCACCTTACCCATATGGTCGAGGTGGGTGTTAAGATATACGAACTTCTTGCCTGTGTCCTTCTTCTTCATTATTGTCCACGTGCAGGTGCGGAAGCACGCCGCATCCCAACCCTTCGTTACCTGGTCGGGGGTCTCCGAAAGCCAGAAGGTGCCGCCATCGAGGAGTTCAATCTCATCCTTCTTGTAGAAGATAGCCATAAACTCGCCCTTGCGCTTGCCGTCGTCACGACCTACGCCAATGTAATCATACTCGGGCAGGTTCTCAACCATATAATCCATCTGGTCGGGGCACGCCTCCTGCAGGCCGAAGACGGTGGGCTGCTCCTCGTGCATAAGGTTCAGCGACGCCTCTTTGCGGTGCTCCCAGTGGTAGATGCTGTCGGTCTTGATAGTGCCTGAGCTGAGGCGGATGTTGTACGACATTACTTTAATCTCCGATGTGCGGTTACAAGCCATGCCCAGCAGAGCAAAGGTCGCAATGGCCAAAGTGTAGAAAAGTTTTTTCATAGGTATGTGTAGTTTTTAGTTGTTATCTATACTTATTGCTAATCAGCGTAAGGAATTCTTCGCGTGTACGAGTATCCTTGAGGAACACGCCCGTGAAGGCCGATGTTGTTGTTGCCGAGCCGAGCTTCTCCACGCCACGCATCTGCATACACATATGGCTCGCCTCGATTACTACGGCTACGCCGATGGGGTTCAGCGCCTTCTGTATGCAGTCACGAATCTGCACCGTCAAGCGCTCCTGCACCTGCAAGCGACGTGCGTAGCACTCCACCACGCGGGCAATCTTCGAGAGGCCCGTAATCTTGCCGTTGGGGATGTAGGCCACGTGAGCCTTACCCACAAAGGGCATCATGTGGTGCTCGCTCATCGAGAAGAGCTCAATATCCTTTACCAGAACCATGTGCTGATACTCCTCCTTGAATGTCGCCGAGTTGATAATCTCTACGGGGTCCTGTGCGTAGCCCTTCGTTACGAACGACATGGCCTTTGCCACACGTTCGGGTGTCTTGATAAGTCCCTCGCGTTCGGGGTCCTCACCCAGCAGAGAGAGTATTTCACGATAGTGGTATGCAAGTTTCTCGATGCGGTCGGCGTCGTAGCGCTCCTCGCGTATGTAGTTTGTCTCCATTATTTTCATTTTTTGCTATGCCCACCTCTACGGTAAGGCTATAATCAATGCAAAGTTACGAACAGTTTATCTATTTTACAATAGATAGCGCCTGCGGGAGGTGCTTTTTTTAGGGGCTATAAGAGTTATAGGGTTTTGTGCGACCTCGCGCCATTCCCGATTATGAAGATATAGCACATATAACTCCCGTATCACCTATTCCTCGCCCCTGCCCTTACAATCTGTAATCAAAAAAGAAAAATAATCGCAAAAAATATTGTTTGTAAAGAGTAAAATTTGTAATTTTGTTGAAATGTGTAAGTAAATAGCAAGAAAAACTAATAAAACATATAAATAAACAGTAATTATATTCTATAACACACCTTCCACTCTGCAACCCTCGGAGCCGCTTGCGGCGACCAAAGTCCCACTCCTGAGGAGGGGGATTAGGGGGAGGGTCAGAATTGTAAATGCGGCCAAAAGCCGCAAGGTATGCCCTCGGGAAAGGGAGTGCTTGGTTGTTACTTTATGGAATATATGAGCCCTAAAATCTAAATTTATGTACGGAAAAATTAAGGAGCATCTCCAGCAGGAGCTGGCTGCTATCAAAGAGGCCGGTCTTTACAAGACTGAGCGTATTATCGAGTCGCCGCAGAAGGCGGAGATTGACGTTGCAGGCAAGAAGGTGTTGAACTTCTGCGCAAACAACTACCTCGGACTCTCGGACAACCCACGTCTTATCGAGGCGGCAAAGAAGGCTATGGACGAGCGCGGCTTCGGTATGTCGTCAGTGCGTTTCATCTGCGGCTGTCAGGATATGCACAAGCAGCTGGAGAAGGCTATTGCCGACTATTTCGGCACCGAGGATACAATCCTCTACGCCGCTTGCTTCGATGCTAACGGTGGTGTCTTCGAGCCTCTGTTGAACGAGCAGGACGCTATCATCTCTGACGCGCTGAACCACGCCTCAATCATCGACGGTGTACGTCTTTGCAAGGCTGTTCGCTACCGCTACGCCAACGCCGATATGGAGGAGTTGGAGGATTGCTTGAAGCGCGCACAGGCACAGCGCTTCCGCATCATCGTAACCGATGGCGTATTCTCTATGGACGGCAACGCTGCTCCGCTGGATAATATTTGCGCTCTGGCTGAGAAGTACGACGCATTGGTTATGGTTGACGAGTGCCATTCGGCAGGTGTGTTGGGTGCTACGGGCCGCGGTATCACCGAGCTTTATAACTTGCGTGGTCAGGTGGATATCCTGACAGGTACTCTGGGCAAGGCCTTCGGTGGTGCTGTGGGTGGTTTCACTACGGGCCGCAAGGAG